>JASFLN010000270.1:0-3613 GCA_050118075.1 Anaerolineales bacterium | reverse complement strand
CCTTAAGTGATTCATCCCTTACAGAGGTTGTACAACAAGAAGATATCTGGCATGCTCTCGAAGCTTCAGAGGTCGTGCAAGCACTGCAGACGGACCCACAAAGGGGACTTCAATCCCAGCAGGCTGCCCATAGAATTTCCACATTTGGAATGAACGTCCTGGCGGAGGCGCCACGTGCCTCCATCTGGCAGCGCATATTGGACCAATTCAACAATTTTATTGTGCTGGTTCTAATTGCTGCCGCGCTTGTTTCTGCCTTGCTTGGTGACTATATCGAAGCGGTTGCCATCATGGCGATTGTCCTGTTGAACGCAGCGCTGGGAGTGATCCAGGAGCAGCGCGCTGAAGAAGCGCTGGCTGCGCTGCGGAAGCTGGCAGCACCGGAGGCGCAGGTCATACGCGACGGCCACAGACAGACGGTACCAGCCCCCGAGCTCGTACCAGGAGATATCGTGCTGCTGGAGGCTGGCAATTACGTGCCGGCGGACCTGCGCTTGATGGAGACGGTCAACCTGCGCGTGGATGAGGCGGCGCTGACCGGCGAATCTGTGCCCGTGAGCAAGCAAGCGCGCCTGGTCCTGACCCAGGATCAAGCGCTGGGCGATCGGCGCAACACGGCCTTCAGTGGGACGCTGGTTACGTATGGCCGCGGCCGAGGGGTCGTCGTAAGCACAGGGATGCGAACTCAGCTCGGGATGATCGCCCAGATGCTTCAGGCAGTGCACGAGGAGCCCACCCCGCTGCAGCAGAAATTAGATCAGCTGGGTAAGATGCTTGGTTGGGCAGCGCTGATCGTGTGTGCACTGGTGTTTGGCATCGGCTGGCTGCGCGGCGTGGACGCGTTAGAGATGTTCCTTGTAGCGGTCAGCCTGGCTGTTGCAGCGGTGCCGGAGGGTTTGGCTGCGGTGGTTACGATTACCTTGGCGATGGGCATGCGCGAGATGATCGCACGCCACGCGCTCATCCGCCGGTTGGCTTCCGTCGAGACGCTCGGGTCAACGACGGTTATTTGTTCGGATAAGACTGGAACGTTGACCCAGAACCAGATGACGGTTACCCGAATGTGGGTTGACGGGACGGCATTTGAAGTGACAGGCAGTGGGCATGTCCCTGATGGACATTTTCAAATATCCGAGGACCATATTGATCTCGAGCAGTATCCTGCCCTCACGACGGCATTATGGGTGGCTGCTTTAGCGAATGATGCACAGCTTGAAGAACAGCCAGATGACAATGGCGAATCGTCTCTGCGCGCGGTGGGTGATCCGACAGAGACGGCACTGCTTATCGCGGCGGCGAAAGCCGGGGCACTTCGTCATAAGCTTGAGGAATCCTACCCCCGGATCGATGAGATCCCGTTTGATTCAGCTCGTAAACGCATGACGACGGTACACAAAATCCTTAAACCTCAGCCGGAGGACCCGAGCCCATTCTATGATGATGAACTGCAGGAGTGGGAGATTGCGGCGATCAAAGGTGCACCTGACGTTATCCTTGATCTCTGCACGCATTACCAGAAAATGGACGATCAAGCTGTCCAGTTGAAGGGAGAGATGCGTGAGAACATCCTGGAAGCCAACGCCTCGCTGGCGCGCGCCGCTCTGCGGGTACTGGCGGTTGCCTATCGTGTGGAGCAAGATGTTCCCGATGAAGCCACCCCGGAGGCGGTTGAGCATGATTTCACCTTTGTGGGTTTGGTGGGGATGATCGATCCCCCGCGCCGGGAGGTTGAACCTGCCATTCAAACCGCCCGGCAGGCGGGCATCCGTACGATGATGATCACCGGAGATTATCCGGATACGGCGGAGGAAATCGCCGAGGAGATTGGTCTGCTGCAGCGCGGCCACGGCGTATTAACCGGGAATGAACTGGATCGGATTGACGATCCGGAGCTAAAAGAACGTGTGGCTACTACGGATGTGTTCGCGCGTGTGTCGCCAGAGCATAAAGTGCGCATCGTGAGTGCGCTGAAGGAACGCGGTGAGGTCGTAGCAATGACCGGGGATGGCGTGAATGACGCGCCGGCACTCAAGCGCGCAGATATCGGCGTGGCGATGGGGATCACCGGCACGGACGTGGCCAAAGAGACTGCGGACATGGTGCTCACCGATGATAACTACGTAAGCATCGTGTCTGCGGTCGAGCAGGGCAGAGTGATCTACTCGAACATCCGCAAATTCGTGTTTTACTTGCTCTCATGCAATCTGGCTGAGATAGCGGTCATTTTTATCGCCATATTGGCAGGCTTACCCTCCCCGCTCACACCGATACAACTGCTCTGGCTTAACCTGATCACCGACGGCGCGCCAGCGTTGGCATTGGGCATGGAAGAGGGCGAACCGGATATCATGCAGCGCGCACCGCGTCCGCCAGAGGAACCGATCATCAACCGATCCATGCGGCTCGGGATCATCGTGCAGACCATCGCTATTGCTGCGGTGACATTAACAGCCTACTTCTTGGGCGTTCAAATGCTGCCGGGTGTCCCTGAGGAAGCCAAGACGATGGCTTTTGTCACGCTTTCATTCTCTGAACTGCTGCGGGCGTTCACCGCGCGTTCCGAGAGCTATCCATTGATGAAGATCGGGCTGTTCTCCAACCGCTGGATGTTTTACGCAGTGGCTTCATCACTCTTGCTGCTCCTAGCAGTCGTTTACATTCCCTTCCTCCAGCCGATATTTAATACGGTTCCACTGGGCTGGCAGGAATGGCGTGTAGTGCTCCCTCTGCTCTTTGTCCCCGCGATCGTCGCTGAGCTGACAAAGATGATCATGGCGCCGCGTCTGCGGACCTCCTATGTAAAGTAGTGCGGCCTCAAAGATAAACGCCTGCCGATCGGCAGGCGTTTATTGTTTTAATCTAGGGCCTATGCTTAATCAGAGCGACCGGCTGTGAAATCGAATTCCAGGGCCACTTCTTCGGACACATTCGCGACCTGTGGGACGGAGGGGATGTTCAGTTCGTAATCGGTGCGATTGATCGTCGTTGAAGCAGTGCCTGAGAGCAGATCGGCTGAATCGGTGGCCATCGTTACCTGGAAGGTCACCGGTCGAGTGATCTCGCGGATGGTCAGATCACCGGTTACCTCAAATGTGTAGCTTTGACCGGGCTCTCCGCTCTCAGGAAGACCTTCGATGGACGTGGGGCTGAATATGATCGTTGGGAAGCGTCCAGCCTGCAGGATTGCGTCGGAGATCGCGCGGTTGCGGAAATTATTATCGGTGATGAAGGTCCCTGCCTCGATCTCAAACGGTTGCATGCTTACAAGCAATGGGTCAAGCGACTCGATCAGCACCCCTCCAGATACAGCCTGGGTTACACCCTCAACCTCCTTGGGTTCTCCACGTAGGATCTCGTCGATATAGAAGCGCACCTCACTGCGCTCAGGGAGGATTTCGAACCGAGCGTTGCCGGGCTGCTCAGCCTGATCAGAGACTTTTTCGTCCGCCTGATCCGAAGTTGGTTCGGCAGCGACCGTGGCTGTAGATGCTGCATCATCAACTGGCGGCTGTGTTTCTGAGAGCTCAACGCTGCCACTACAGGCAGCCAAGAGAATCGTGAGTAGCAAAATATAAGCGGGAATTTTTAACTTCATCAGCTGCATCCTTTGGAA
>JASFLN010000269.1:0-3617 GCA_050118075.1 Anaerolineales bacterium | reverse complement strand
TCGCGCAACGCTGTAATGTTCCTCGCCGACAACTTGTGGGTCGAGAATTCGTGACGTTGAAGCCAAAGGATCAACTGCGGGGTAGATGCCTTTCTCCGAGATAGAACGTTCGAGTGCGATCGTGGCATCGAGGTGTGTGAACGTAGCCACAGGGGCAGGGTCAGAGTAGTCATCCGCAGGGACATAAACCGCCTGCATGGAGGTGATTGATCCTGTCTGAGTCGAAGTGATCCGTTCCTGGAGCTGACCCATTTCTGTCGCCAGCGTAGGCTGGTAACCGACTGCCGAAGGCATACGGCCGAGCAGCGCTGACACTTCCGCTCCGGAAAGGCTAAAGCGGAAAATGTTATCGATGAACAGCAGCACGTCACGGCCCTGATCACGGAAGTATTCCGCCATCGTCAAAGCCGTCAAACCGACCCGCAGACGAACACCGGGCGGCTCATTCATCTGACCGAAGACCAGAACAGTGTCCTTCATCACCCCAGACTCGACCATCTCACGGAACAATTGCGTGCCTTCGCGCGTTCGCTCACCGACGCCAGCAAATACCGAGTTGCCTTTGTGTACAGTTGCAATCGTGCGGATGAGCTCCTGGATAATGACTGTTTTCCCCACCCCTGCCCCGCCGAAAATGCCAGTCTTCCCACCACGTGTGAACGGTGCGATCAAATCGATGACTTTCAAGCCAGTCTCGAAGACTTCAACAGACGTCGCCTGATCTTCAAAATCGGGAGCGGATCGGTGGATCGGCAGCTCCTCTTCCGCATCGACCGGGCCAGCCTTATCGATCGGATTCCCCAGCACATCGAACACACGCCCCAGGGTTGGCTCGCCAACCGGAACACGGATCGGCGCGCCTGTTGCGCGTGCTTCCGCACCGCGTTGAAGACCGTCCGTAGAGTCCATAGCCACGGTTCTTACGGAGTTATGACCCAGGTGCCTCTGGACCTCTAGAACCAACGGTTCATCCTTGTCCTCACGTGCGATCTCGACCGCTTCGAATATTTCAGGCAGCTCCCCGGCAGGAAAATCGCAGTCTACGACTGCACCCTGCACTTGAACGACCCTACCAATAACACCTGCCATCCTTGCCTCCAGAAATCAATCCTGCTTCGATGATTGCTTAGCCTTGTGCTTCGGCTCCACCCACGATGTCGAGCATATCGTTCGTGATCGCCTGCTGACGTGCTTTGTTGTAATCCAAGCGCAGTGCACCAGCCAGCTCTACAGCGTTGTCCGTTGCATTGCGCATGGCCACCATACGAGCGGCGTGTTCACTGGCGAGCGACTCGGTGATCGCTTGATAAACCTGGAGCTCCGTCAGCCTGGGTACGATCCTGCTGATCAACGCTTCCTGGCTTGGTTCATAAATATATGTGGGCAGTGGTCCGTCTTGATCGTATCTACTCTCTTTTGCCTGGGAACTGTTTGCCCCAATCGGAATCTCCTCAAACGCAACAGGAAGCAGCATTTTGCGACTGGGGATTTGCGTCAGTAAATTTACGAAATCCGTGTAGACAATGAACACCTGATCCGCATGGCCCTGGATAAATTCGTCTATCGCCAAACGACCAATGGCTGACACATCGGCGAATGTCGGTTCTGCAGGTAGATCGCTGAACTCTGCCAGGATGTCCACCCGACGCCTTAGCAGCATCTCACGCCCTTTGCGTCCCACAGATATATAGCGGATCGGGATCTCGGACTTACCAAATGTATCCATGGCATAGCGCACGACATTTGCGTTGTAAGCTCCAGCTAAACCACGATCTCCAGTGATCAGGATCACGATCGCGTTTCTGATGTCCTCACGGATTTGAAGAAACGGGTGCACTGCCTCGCTGGCTGGTTGAAGTGAAAGATGCCTCAGCACCTGCCAGGCTTTGTCGGCATAGGGGCGGCTCTCACTTACACGTGCTTCCGCCTTACGGACCCGACTGGCGCTTACTGCTTCCAGGGCGCGCGTTACCTGAGAGATATTCTCAATGCTCTTTATTCGAAGCCGCATCTCGCGGGCAGAAGCCATATCCTCGTTCTCCCGACTAAGCTCTACTCAGACCAGCTGCGGTTGAATGTCTCAATTGCCTGACGAATCTCAGTCTCGGTCTCCTCAGTGATGACCTTTTGCTTGGCAATATCTTTTAAGATTTCAGGGTGAGATGCTTCCATGCTTCTCAAGAGGGCATGCTCCCACTCGACAATTTGATCGACGGGAATGTCATCAGCATAGCCGCGTGTTGCTGCAAAGAGCACAACGACTTCCTGTTCGAGTTCGTAGGGTCGGTACTGGGGCTGCTTGAGGATTTCCTGCATACGTTGACCGCGCGCTAATTGAGCCTGGGTGGCTTTATCAAGATCAGAGCCAAATTGTGCAAATGCGGCCACCTCTCTGTACGCAGCCATGTCCAAGCGGAGACGACCAGCGACCTGTTTGATCGCTTTGGTCTGCGCATCTCCACCGACACGCGATACCGAAATACCAGCGTTAATCGCCGGGCGAATACCAGCGTTGAAGAGATCCGTTTCCAGGAAGATTTGTCCGTCGGTAATCGAGATCACGTTGGTTGGAATGTAGGCTGACACATCTCCCAGCTGGGTTTCGATGATCGGTAGCGCAGTTAATGACCCACCCGAGCCGGTGACCTTCATCACCTTATACTTGCTGCTGTCATCCATGGCTTCAAGTGCTTCTTTGGCACTGTCTTTGGCCAGCGGACCGGTGTACACCTTGTTATCAACTGCGTCGTCAGGGCTGACCTGCCCTTCATGCCCTTCAGAGACGATCACGAAGTCATCTGCGTGGCGGACAGCCCTTTCAAGCAAGCGACTGTGCAGATAGAAGACATCGCCTGGATACGCCTCTCGTCCAGGTGGCCGACGGAGCAGGAGTGAAACCTGTCGGTACGCCCACGCGTGTTTGGTCAGGTCATCATAGACCACCAGGGCATCCATACCTTGATCGGCAAAAAATTCACCGATCGCGCAGCCGGCATACGGGGCAATATACTGCAGCGCGGCAGGCTCATCGGCTGCGGCAACAACGACGATGGTATTTTCCATTGCGCCGTGTTTCTCCAGGGTCGCCACCGTGCGGGCAACTCCGGCCCGCTTCTGACCAACAGCTACATAGATGCAGATCAGATCCTTGCCAACCTGGTTGATGATCGTATCGATCGCGAGAGCAGTTTTCCCTGTCTGGCGGTCGCCGATGATCAGCTCACGCTGCCCACGACCGATCGGTATCATCGCGTCGATGGCCTTGATCCCCGTTTGTACTGGCGTATCCACGTCTTTGCGCTCAACAATACCTGAAGCGATCCGCTCAACCGGGCGGTAGCCTTCGCTTTGGATGTGGCCGCGGCCGTCAATAGGTTCACCAAGCGCATTAACCACTCTACCGATCATCGCTTCCCCGACCGGAACAGAGACGATACGCCCTGTGGACGTGACGAGCATATCTTCTTCGATCTCGGCGTACTCACCCATGATGAGCACGCCGACCGAATCACGCTCGAGGTTAAACGCAATACCCATAACGCCATTCGCAAATTGCACAAGTTCCTGTGCTCTGACATGCGACAATCCCGAAACGCGGGCGATACCATCGCCCGCTT
>JASFLN010000268.1:0-3621 GCA_050118075.1 Anaerolineales bacterium | reverse complement strand
AAACTGTCCGCAAGCACATCGATGATATTGCAGCTAAGTACATTCGTCCGGATGAGGGCACTTTCGATTTCGCGTTGATGTATATTCCGGCAGAGAACGTGTACTACGAGACAATCATCGCCGATGAGGCGACGGGGGAGAGTGGTGGCGTCATGTCGCACGCTCTGGATCGTAAGGTAATCCCTGTTTCACCCAACAGCTTTTACGCATATCTTCAAGCGATCGCGCTTGGCCTGCGAGGGCTTCAGATTGAAGAACGCGCCCAAGAGATTCTGGGATACCTTGGCCGGTTGGAGGGGGATTACCGCCGGTTCCAAGAGGCTTTCGGTGTCCTGGGTACCCACCTTGAAAACGCGCGCAAGAAATATGAGGAAACAGCCCGCCTCGCAGCTGGTGTACAGGCAAAATTAGCCAGCGCCCGCCAACCCGGCCCTGATTTCAAGTCTGACACGGAATCGTTGTCGGGACCCGGTGAAACTGGCTCCTCATGATGTTAACCAGCGTTGAAAATCGGCCGCATGGTTGATCAGTTTCCTTGATGCTGATTTGTGGCTTCCTGGCGAGATTGTATCCATGCAAGGATAGCCAGAAGGATTAAAAGCAACGCGCACACGCGGTATATAACGTTCAACCCGAGCCTTTCGAGCAAACCAAGTGCTGCGACAGGCCCCAGTGCGCTTCCAAAATCACCAAATGTGTACACAATCCCTAATGCGCGGCTTTCATGCTCTTCATTGATTTGGTCGCCGATAAAAGCCGGTATTAATGCCTGGACACCCCCGCCAGGGATGGAGGCTATGAACCCCCCCAGGATTGCCAGGGGTATGACATTTGTGCCCATAAGCCAGGTACCCGATCCGCCGAGCAGCATCAAACCGGCGATAACGATCCATCTTTGAGTGAGTCGGTCAGAAAGTTCACCGGCGATTGGGCCGCTCAACATGCTTGTTACCGTGCGCAGGGCTACAAAGATACCTGTGATGGTAGCGAGCGGTAGGGCGAGATTCTGAAAAGGCAAGCCTGTTTGAAAAAGCTGTGCAAGCCAGAGGATCGAGGTAGATGCGATTACGCCGGCGTAGACAAAGCGCATGCCGAATGTCGGCAGTGAAGCGAGCAGGATCGTGCGCCAATCGAGATCATCACTCCCTGCCCGTGTTGGATCTGGTAGAGCGTTGTCAGAACGGGTCTCCGGTAGCAAGAAGAACCACAGCAAGACTGCCGCGGCGTTCAACGCAGCACTGAGCATCAATCCACCGCGAAATCCAAATACATCCGTAAACACACCAGCCAATAGAGCGGAACTGCCTACACCGATAAAGAACCATGTCTGGTATAAGCCGGATAATTTACCGCGGTTACCTGCAACGGTGATATCCAGGATGACGGAATTGCCACCAATCCAGATCCCTGACCAGGCAAAACCCCACAGAACCCGACCCAGTAAAAAGAAGGGTAAGCCAGATCCGAAGGCATAAATCAAAGTGCACAAAAAACCGAGCAGCATGGCTGGCAGGAGAATCGACCGTCGGGGAAAGCGATCATAGAGACTGCCTACAAGGGGGTTAGTGACCATCCTTGTGAGACGGTTCGCTCCCAGAATGAAGCCTACCGCAGTGAGGCTCACGCCCGCGATCGCTGCGTTTGCCGGATCGGGAAGGACCGTATAGAGGGTGCTGTCACCAAGCAACGAAAGGGCAGTCCCTGCACCCAGGATGGTCAGAATTCGAACCTTCGACTTCGTCCCGGATGGTCGAGATGTGATATCTGAAGGCGTCGGCTCGGAGGTCATGATCGGTACATTCGTCTTAGGCTCAGTAAATTCGCCATGTAGACCTCCCTGGTTATGAATACTCGCTTTGACCCTATTGTCTAAAGTATCCGCACAAAAGGCAATTCAAGCTTTCGTGTGGATCACATAGATTACCTATAATGGAACCATGTCGAATGTGAGCGTATGGATCAGCGGTGATCAATTGCTAAAGGATCACCCGGCGATTGAGCAAGCTGTCAAGTGCTGTGGTCAGGAGAATGTATGTGTGGTCATGATCGAGAGCGACCGGCGCATCGCCAGACAGCCATATCAACGTAAGAAGCTTGTTCTTCTGCTCAGTGCGATGCGTCACTATGCGCGCGATTTAGAGAGGGACGGAATCAACGTCGATTACCGCAAAGCTGGCAGTTTCTCCGAGGGTTTGCAGGCACATTTGGACGAGCGCAATCCGGATAAGCTGCTGACCATGGAGTTCTCCTCCTACTCGGGGCGGAAGTTCCAAAGACAGCTTCAGGAGCAGGGAGAGGTTCCAGTGGAGGTGATCCCTAACACGCAATTCCTGGTCGGCGAACACAATCCCATACCCTCTCCAGAACCAGAAAAACGATATGTCCTTGAACATTTCTACCGGGAAATGCGGCGTCACTTCAACGTGTTACTGGATGACGATGAGCCGGTCGGTGGAGAATGGAACTTCGATGCCTCCAATCGCAAGCGTCTGCCAAAAGATCTCTATCCGCCGGATCCGATTCAATTTGAGCCGGATGACATCACGCGTGAGGTAATGAAAGGCGTCGCTGATTTACCTTATGGTGTGGGAAGCGTCGAAGAGTTCAATTACGCAGTCGATCATGAAGCTGCTGAATCCGCGTTTGAGGATTTTGTTGCAAATCGACTGGATCTGTTCGGTCCCTACGAGGATGCGCTCACAAGGCGGAGTCACGCCGTCTTTCACAGCCTTTTATCACCGTATTTAAATATCGGCTTGCTGGAACCATTACCGGTTATTCGCCGGGTGGAACAGCTTTATCGATCGGGGCAAGTTCGTATTGAATCAGCGGAAGGCTTTATACGCCAGATTCTGGGCTGGCGTGAATTCATGTACTGGCAGTATTGGCGTCAGATGCCAGGGATGTTAGACCAGAACGCCTGGCAAGCTGAAAGCGATATTCCTGGGTTCTTCTGGGATGCGAGCACCGATATGGCTTGTTTAGCGTATGCGTTAGAGCGCGCTTTGCAAACAGGCTACAACCATCATATTGAGCGCTTGATGGTCATTTCAAATTTTTTGATGCTGACCGGTGTCAATCCTCGCGCAGCCAATGATTGGTTCTTGAGTGTCTATATCGATGCATATGATTGGGTAATGCCCCCGAATGTTATTGGTATGGGGCTAAATGCCGACGGTGGACTGACGTCGACAAAACCATATATCGCCAGCGCGAACTATATCAACAAGATGGGGGATTTCTGTTCAGGATGTGCGTACAACCATAAGAAACGACATGGCGGAGGTGCCTGCCCGTTTAATTACCTTTATTGGAATTTCATCCTGAAACACGAGGAGCGGTTGAAATCCAATCCGCGCACCTCACGCAATGTGCTCGGTTTACGTTACCTCGACGACGAGGACCGTGAGTTGGTCCAGCAGGAAGCAGAGAAAATGATCCGGAGTTTCGGTAAATGAGTCTTACCCATACAAGAGGTACGAAGCCGCCCGGTCAGGAGTGTTTTAAATTGAGCCGCCAAGCATACAGGAGTTCACCGTGATCGACATCGGACCTGGTGTGGATCGTGAGCCGGAGGTCACTGCGATTGAGGGATCAAAGAAGTCCTGGTTGATCTTACTT
>JASFLN010000267.1:0-3634 GCA_050118075.1 Anaerolineales bacterium | reverse complement strand
GGAAAGTGACGACCCAAGGGTGCTCGGATCGCTTGCATCAGAGTGCGTCCAATCGATGAGATCTTCAATCTCTGATGATCTCCTTGTCCTATCGCAGGGTTGGCTTGCAGAGGCTTCAACGCGTGCTTTCGGATTGTTGGTCCTTCGGCAGCTTTTCGAAGATGCCTCTGTCCAGGAACTGCCCGCAGTCTTCGAACAGCTTTCTGGTTTGACCGCCCACGTACGCGGGATTGAATCGAATGCACTGGAAGAACTGCTGACTCTGCTTGCGGCGCGATCACCTGCAGAGACGGCAGCCTTCCTTCTAGACGAAATCACACATGGCGATGCAAAATCTATTCGATTTATCCGCAATTTCAACCATCAATTACCCGAGCCTTATCAGTCCCAAATTCTGCATTCAATCTAGTCAGAGCGAGGGTCCCGATCTGGTATAATACACGCCGAAATTGACTAGACCGACGTGCGGTTTGTGATCCCACAGACTACGCGTAGGGCGACCTGCAGAGGAGCAGATGTCATGGCATTGACAAAAGAAGAAAAGCAAGAGCTTATTGGTGAATACCATCGTCATGATGGTGACACCGGCTCACCCGAAGTACAAATTGCGATCCTTTCACGCCGGATTGATCAGCTCACCGACCACCTGCGGCAGCATAAGCACGACGAATCTTCTCGCCGTGGATTGCTCAAAATGGTCGGGCGGCGCAGGAAGCTGCTGAACTACCTGAAGAATCACGATGCAGCTTCCTACCTGGAGCTGACCAAAAGCTTGAGTATTCGGCGCAAGTGAACGTAGATCAACGAGCAGGTGAGTAAGTGAGCACTTGCTCGTCTTTATTTGTATCCAATAGACGGGTTGACTGAAATCAACCCGCTCAGAAAGCGACAATCGATAGCACCTGGCCGTTTGACAGGGTTGGGAATTGGAGATAGCCCATCAGCAAGACTAGCACAACGCTGGCGGTCCCTCTCCAGTCCCTGACCCACCCGGTCTGAGGTGCGGGAGGGATTTTAATGTTTAAAGAACAGACCTTCAAAATGCAGCTGGATGGGAAAGAGGTTTCCATCTCGACCGGTAAGCTGGCTATGCAGGCCGGTGGAGCGGTCACCGTACAGCAGGGTGATACCGTGCTCATGGCGACGGCGACGATGAGTCCGGAAACTCGCCCCGGGATCAATTTTTTCCCGCTGCGAGTGGACTACGAAGAACGCCTGTATGCCGGTGGACGTATTCCCGGTTCGTTTTTCCGGCGAGAAGGCCGGCCGAGCGAAGCGGCGACGCTTATCGCCCGACTTGTGGACCGTTCGATCCGTCCACTGTTCCCCAAAGATCTGCGCAATGACGTGCAGGTCATCATCTATGCGCTCTCTTCAGATGCAGAGACCCAACTCGATCTGCTGGCTATCCTCGGCGCGTCCGCCGCGTTGACGATCTCGGATGTGCCTTTTGATGGACCTGTCGGTGCCGTCCGGGTCGCCCATGAGAACGGCAATTTCGTTTTCAACCCGACCTACCAGGTCACGGAACGTTCCGATCTTGATCTGCGTATTGCAGGCACTGAGGATGCCATCTTGATGGTAGAGAGTGGGTCCGACGAGGTCTCAGAAGACATTATCGTGAAAGCGATCGAAGAAGGGCATAAGGTCATTCGCCCGCTTGTTGATCTTCAAGAACAGATGCACAGCGCAGTGGGCAAAGAAAAGCGTGAATACAAGTCCTTTAAGTTGGATGAAGATATTCTTTCGCAGGTCGAAAATTGGATCGGCGATAAAATCGACAAGATCGTCGAGCAACCGCTCGATAAACAGGCACAGGATGAAGCCATCAACCAACTGCGGTCCGACCTCCTGGAAGCATTAGGCGGCGAGGATGGGTTGGATGAACATGCGCTGAGAGAATCCTTCGAAGCAGTCCACAAAGAAGCCGTGCGCACCCAGATTATTGAAAAGAAGAAACGCCCCGATGGTCGTGGTCTGAAGGATATCCGCGAAATTTCAAGCGAAGTTGATATCAGCCCACGCGCCCATGGTTCCGGTCTCTTCACACGAGGTGAAACGCAGGTTCTGACTCTGGCGACGTTAGGCACTCCACGTGAACGTCAGGAGTTGGATGGCTTGTCGCCACGCGAAGAGAAGCGCTATATGCATCACTACAACTTTCCTCCATTTTCCGTCGGTGAGGTTCGTCCACTTTACGGCGCCTCACGGCGCGAGATCGGACACGGGGCGTTAGCCGAGCGAGCGCTGATGCCCGTTTTACCGCCTGAGGAAGAGTTCCCCTATACGATGCGATTGGTATCGGAAGTGCTCTCCTCGAACGGATCGACATCGATGGGATCGGTTTGCGGTTCCACGCTGGCTTTGATGGACACTGGTGTACCCATCAGCGCTCCGGTTGCGGGGATTGCCATGGGGTTAGTCATGCGTGGTGATAAATACACTGTGCTGACCGACATCCAGGGGCTTGAAGACCATCTCGGCGATATGGATTTTAAAGTCGCTGGCACCGCCAATGGAGTCACCGCGCTGCAGATGGACATCAAGGTCAAAGGCATCACACCTGAGATCATGTCTGAAGCGTTGGATCAAGCCAAGGCAGCTCGCCTGCACATTCTCGACCGTATGCAAGCTACAATTGATCAGCCGCGCTCGGACTTGAAAGAACATGCACCGCGCATGACGGTTGTCAAGATTGATCCTGAAAAGATCGGCGCGGTGATTGGACCCGGCGGCAAAGTCATCCGCAGCTTGCAGGAAGAAACCAACACCCGCATCGATATCCAGGATGACGGCACGGTCTTTATCGCTGCAACGAATAAAGAAGGCGCAGAGAAAGCCCGTCAAATGGTTGAAAGCCTGACCGAAGAGGCAGTTGTCGGACGCATCTACACTGGAAAGGTCGTGCGCACAACGGACTTTGGTGCATTTGTTGAGATTTTGCCAGGTACAGATGGCCTGGTGCATATCTCCCAGCTCGACACAGAACATGTCAAGAAGGTCGAGGATATTGCCAAGGTTGGCGATGAGATCACCGTTATGGTGACGAACATCGACTCACAGGGTAAAGTACGGCTTTCCCGCCAGGCAGTTCTCGAAGGGTGGTCGGTCGAGGAGGCACAGGAGCGTGATCGAAAACCCAAGAGCCGTGGCGGCGGGCGTGGGAGAGGTTCATCAAGACGAAATTAGCGCGGAAGTGAACCAAAAATTCAATATAACCACATATCGCCCCGTGAATAACGGGGCGATTTTTTTGGTCAGTGTCGTTTGTCGTCCGGGGCGGCATTCGATACAATCTAGCAGTAGACCTAAGCTATTTTCTAGCTGGATTAAACCTCTAATGGCAGATCCGATTAAACCAGACGATATCTCCTCGCCGCGTTGGCAGCCGGGCACACGATTGGTAGTCGGGGTGATGGTAAGCCTGATTGTGATCATCTTGCTGTACGTGATTCGCAATCTGGTCCTTTCGGTCATCATCGCGTTCCTAATCGCGTACATGTTAGACCCGGTCGTGACCTGGCTGGTGAAGAGAGCTCGCTTCCCCCGCTGGCTGGCAACGTTTATCGTGATTGTCCTGTTCATTGCAATATTGTTCGGCGCGATTACAGGGATTGGGTTTGCTTTTTCCCAG
>JASFLN010000266.1:0-3644 GCA_050118075.1 Anaerolineales bacterium | reverse complement strand
CTTGCCAAACCGGAGCAAGGCCTTGCGTATGCTATTGAGAGCAGCGCAGACGATCCCACTTCACTCGAGGGTTACCTCGCTGTTGGTCGTGCTTACGTTACATTGAGCATCTACAGCATGGATGACACGTACTATTCTCAGTCCTTATGGCCGTTGCAAACCTACGTTGTCTACCGTCCGGATGACCACCGTGGCTGGGGATATCTCGGACGAGCCCAGCTTGGTGCCGGTCAAATTGATGAAGCCTTGAATTCGCTCAACACCTCACTCGACATCAATGATCGTTATGCGCCGGCTTACCAGGCGCGCGGCATTCTATTCACAGAACTGGGCAGATACGAAGACGCGCTTACAGACTTGAACAATGCCAGGCGTTTCGGTACGGAGACATTTGATGTACAGATCGCCGCAGCCCGAGTCCAATATTTACTCGGAAATTACACCGACGCGCTCAATGACAATCTGCTCCCGGCAGTCCAGCAGTCAAGTGAACTCTCTGACCTGCGCATCAAGGAACTCCGTCTTGCTGAGGCTTATGCTCTGCGTGCACTCATATTCGAAACGAATCCAGACAATATTAACGATGCGATCCGACACTGGGGTTGGATACTCGAATTTGAGAACTTTCTTCCCGAAACCCGCGCCCTTGCCGAACAGCACTATAACGAACTTACTGGCGTCGGTCCTACCCGAACGCCAACGTCTAGCCCCACCGCTTCAGCAACTCCTGCAGTAACCTCTACCCCATTGTCCACTGGCACACCAACGACACCTACTCCCGGGTCGTAAGCGGCATACAAATGCGGATAGGATCATGTGCCCAGGTGTGCAAGAGGCTGTGAACTATGGCTAAGCGCACAAAGGCATTTGTCTGGATCTTGCTGGTTTTTATTTCTCTTTGCCTGTCCACTCTATCTTTATTAAATCAGGAGCAGTGGTCGGAGATACTTTCACCATTGCTTATCGGCACGATCGCAATCGCATGGCTGGGATTTAATCGTGTTGAGATTGCGCGCAATGATTCGGTGACATTTATCCACGCAATAAGTCTTCTCATCGGCCTCACACTTGGTCCGTACCCGGCCATTCTTGCGACAACTTGTGGTGTGATCCTGGCGCTAATTGCCGAGCGATTTCTCAAGAGATGCAACCATGTCCTGCACTGTGCCAAGCGTGGTCTGGTGATCTGCTCTCGACAATTGATTGCCCTTGCTGGAGGTGTTGGGTTATACCTTACTCTTGGAGGCCAGCGTATCTATCGCACGCCTTCTCTCCCAGAAGCCTTCCCCACAATTGCCTTAGCTATAACCTTCAGTTTGCTTTATGTAAGCGTGCATGCCGTTCAACGCTGGCTGCGAAGTGCCCGACCCATTACCCGGACGGATTCGATCTTGGTCAGCCTCATCGCTCTCATCCCAATCCCGATTGTTGTTATCGGCACGGTCGCTTACAGTGTGTTTGCCGAAACCGCACTGATCATTTACAGCGCCACCATAGTTTTTTCTGCACCTGCGTTTAGAGCTCTAATAGAGATGCAGAACGAACTGGCCGGAAAAACCAGGTCGCTGAATGCTCTTTTTGACCTTGCAACCGAGCGGGATTTGACAGCCGACGAAAACCAGAACTATGCCCTGATCGATCTGGCTCTGAGTGAACTCGCACTCTCCGACTACGCTGCCCTTTTGCTTCAGGAGACAGGTGACCAGCAGCCAAAACTGGTCCACACCTATAACATCCCGTCGGATAAGCTGGGCAATCTAAAGCTGGATGAGAACTTCTTATTGGATGCAGAAATTGCAGCGAGGACTACGATAGAGCCGATCTATGTTTCTATGGACGCCGATCTCCCAGCATCATTTCAGACCTTTGCTCGTCATCTTGAGATTGAACAGGCCGCAGTTCTTACAATCGAAGCTGAGGACAGTACTATCGGTCAGCTTTGGCTTTTCTTTAAGAATCGGCAACCCCTGGACGCTGATGAACTGGAACAACTGCGAGTTTTCAACAAGCAGCTTAGTAAAAGCATATCCTTTTCACGCGAGTTCGCTGCGACGAACACTGAATTGCGGCGCAGGGTAGAACAACTGGCACGTCTTGAATCGATCGGTCGACAGGTTACCGCTTCGATTGACATCGAAGATGTCTATCAAACGATCATGTACCATGGTTTGCAGGCAACATCGGCCACTATGGGTAACCTCGAACTGCTGAATACCCAAACGGAAGAGTTAGAAAGCGTCGCTTTCGAAAACGATATTTCCCTCCAGAAAGAGCGCAATGATCTTTCAGCGGAGGCAATCCACGCGCTGACACAGAGAGCCTTTGAGACCGGACAGGTTACAAACGTCCTGGATACCCGTTCTGAACCTGAATTCGAAACTCTCGAAAGCTCCCCTCTCAGTTTGTTGATCACACCAATTATCAGCCAGGGCGAGACTATTGGTGTGATTACTCTAGGAAAGTCCGAAGTAGGTGGTTTTACACCTGAGGAAGAGGCTTTCTTAATTCAACTTTCCTCACAAGCAGCCAACGCCCTCCGGAACGCAATGATGTACGAAGAGCTTGAAGAGAGGCTTAGAGAACAATCACTGCTCTATCAAGCTAGCGCGCAAATAGCAGAATCCCTGGACACCGAAGCCGTTTCATTAGCCTTAGCCGATAGCCTGGCTTTCACAGTTAACGCCCGGGCAGCATATATCTATAGATATTCTGCTGGAAGCAATGAGCTAAATTTCATCATCGGCGTTGATGGAAAATCAACTTTAGACGCTCGGAAGGATGCCAAGTCGCTGGAACTCCAGATACCCGGAGTTATAGCCTGTCTTGAAGATCGACGGCCCATCCAATGGACTCTTTCCAACCCACCTACTGAGGTAGACGCGGCTCATCTGACATCGCTCGGCGGCGAGACGATCCTCTTACTGCCCTTGATTGTTGGAGAGCGCACACTAGGGCTGGTTGAATTAATCCGTAATAAGGATGCGTTGTTTGAAGAGGAGGAATTGCGAACTGCTCAATCCATCGCTATCCAGGCTTCCATCATCCTCGAAAACAGCGATTTATTCCAACAGATCAGCCAGAGTAACAACCGCCTCTCGGCAGTATTAAACTCCACACGCGAAGGTATGTTGATGATTGATAAAGAGGGAAAGATCGCGGTGGTGAATAACCAACTAAAAGAGCTGATTAATATTAATCCTGATCTACTCACGGAATCTACCTTTCTTGGTTCAGATGATGAAATCATCCAAAGACTCGGCTATAAGCCGAAAGAGATTGAGGATTTAATCTCTTCACTTCGAAGCGGAGAAGGTCATCTTCCGGGCATATCTACCTACGAGCTTTCCCAAGACGAGCGTCGAGTCTTACGGCGACTGGAGACCCCAGTTCACGACAGCTCCGGGAGGCTCATCGGTTGGCTGCTGGTCATTCGAGATGTATCGGAGGAAATGCAGCTAGAAGAGAGCCGCAAACACCTCACTGAAATGATCGTGCATGACCTGCGCAGTCCATTGTCTGCAATCCTAAACAGTATGGAACTGCTTAAAATGCAGTTGGAGGGTCAGGATCAATCACCGATCCTTCAACAGGCTCTCGCGATCTCTGATCGGAGTGTCCACCAAATGTTGGGCTTGGTGAACGCT
>JASFLN010000265.1:0-3647 GCA_050118075.1 Anaerolineales bacterium | reverse complement strand
GTTCCGGGTAATTGATCTAAGTCTGGTTCAAAAGTTAGCTAGCTGGTAACGAGGCTCGCCGGGAAACCGGCGAGCTTTCGTTTGGATGGAAGTTGGTGGTTTGGGATCAGGGATGGGTAGTGAGGGCGCCCGGGCACTCAGCCACTCTGCCACCTGGGGAAAAAAGAAGATTGGACCGCAGACCACAGCCTTTGCAGTAGTCATGCGTAAGAAAGGGGCTACCTTTAGAACGTCCAGCTTATTGTTTGGTCAAAGCACGGGTTGAACCCTCTAGCTGGTTGGGATCTCCTGATAAGGAGTGGGGTCATCTCTTCGTGTAATCGCGCGGCAAGCGAACGGTGAAGCAGGTGTAACCGGGTTCGGAGGTGAAGCTGATGTCACCTTTATGTTTGAATGAGACGATGTTGAAACTGATATCCAGCCCCAGCCCCGTACCTTGTCCAGGAGGTTTTGTTGTGAAGAAGGCGTCAAAGACCCGGTCCTGGATGTCCTTCGGGATGCCAGGGCCGTCGTCGATAATATCTACGAGGATATCGTCGCCGTCTGTGCGTGTGCGGATGGTTATCGTGCCGCCCGGTCCGACCGCGTCGATGGCATTGTCAAGCAAGTTTGTCCAGACCTGATTGAGCTCGCTGCCGTAGCCAAAGATCGAGGGTAGGGCTGGATCGTAAGCTTTCTGGATGCTGAGTTCAGGTTTGTCTTTGATCTTGCTGGCCATGATCACCAAGGTGTCATCCAACCCTTTATGGATATCTACCTTCTGTGAGGGGGCTTGATCCAGATATGCATAAGACTTCATGGCATCGACAATGTTCGATATCTGTTCGGCGCCGGCATGCACCTCATACAGCAGACGCTGTATAGAGCTGGTTGTTAGCAGCCAGCGAAGAAGCACTTCACGTTGGTCCGTCGAGAACGGTTGTAGCCCTGTCCGTAACATGTCCGCGGTGATGCCCATATCGACGAGATCGGGGGATAATGCCCAGGGTTCTTTCAAAGCCAGCTCTTCCAATGCCGACTCGATCTCGTCCTGCTTGTCAGCCCGCAGAAGTGTGTCGAGTTCTGGGGGTGTGGAGGCGAGTTTCTGCACCCAGGTTTGAAGCTCATCGTAGGCTGCGCTCTGTGCCGTATCGAGGTCGATACTATGCACCGCAGATTGCACGTTTTGCAGTTCCAGGAAAAGTTTCTCAAGCTGACTCGATCCACGCCGGACAGCTGCAGCGGGGTTATTGAGTTCATGGGCGACTCCAGCGGTCAGTGTGCCTAACTGTGCCATCTTCTCGCTCTGCCGGAGTTGAGCCTGGATATTCTTCATGCGGGATAAAACGGTGTAAAAGAGCGTTTCGGCTGCGTGGCGGCTGGTCTTAACGAGTTCGTCTAACTGCTCGCGCGAGATCACGATGAGATGGGTAGGCTGGCTGGCGCGCACGCTCGCTGTCCGGTGTGTGTCTTCAAAAAGCGCGATCTCGCCGATGATCTCTCCAGGTCCCCGGTTGGCGAGCAGGATTTCACGTGCGCCGCTCTGCTTGTAGATCTCGAGCTCGCCGCTCTGAATCACATAAGCTCGATCCCCATGTGCGCCCTCCTCGAAGAGCAGTTCGCCGTCTTCGAGGTCCACTTCAGCAACATTCTTGCATATCCTCAAGAGGTCCTTGTCGGAAAGTTCTGAAAACAATGGCACGCTGCGTAAAAATGTTTGCATCAGACTGTTCGCAGATATTGATGGACGAAATTGATCGTTGCCGCGCCGTCACCAACCGCGGAAGCCACACGTCGAATGGCATCTTTGCGCACATCTCCAGCGGCGAAAATGCCCGGCACATTGGTCTCCATGAGAAACGGATCGCGTTTCAAGGACCAATTTTTAGGTCGTGTGTCACGATAAAGGTGACTCATGCCGGTAAGGATAAATCCCATGCGGTCACGCTCGACGACGTCCTTAACGCAATCAGAATGGGGCACAGCGCCGATGAAGATGAACATCGCCTTGCCCGCGAGTGTCTCGATTTGATCCGTGTTCAAATCACGAACGGAGACGGACTCTAACATCCCTTCGCCAGCGACGGATTCAACAACGGCGCGCAGGCGCACCTCGATCTTGTCGTTGGCATGGATTTGGTCCACGAGGTATTGTGACATCCCTTTTTCCAACGAGCTGGCGCGCACGAGCATGACCACTTTCTGTGCGAAGCGCGAAAAGTACATGGCCCCTTGTCCAGCGGAATTCGCCCCGCCGACGACGAAGACAACTTCATCCTGATAGTTGGCCGCTTCTGTCAGTGTGGCGCCGTAGTAAACGCCAGCATTCAAGAATTTTTCGATGCCTGGTTTCTGGAGTTCACGGACCGTTACCCCGGTTGCAATTACCAGCGCTTTACACCCAATCTCCGATCCATCTTTAAGTTGAATATAACGATAAGGATCTTCGACGCGCACCGTCTCAACCTCGCGGGCCGTGAGAATTTCTGCTCCCAATCGCATCGCCTGGTCTGTCGCTCGACGGGCCAAATCCGCCCCGCTTAAACCTTTGGGGAAGCCCAGGTAGTTTTCAATACGTGAACTTGTCCCGGCTTGGCCGCCGGTTGCTTCTCTTTCAATCATCAGCGTTCGATAACCCTCCGATGCGCCATATACAGCCGCACCAAGACCGGCGGGTCCAGCGCCCACAATGATCAGGTCGTAAAACGGTTCGGAAGCTTCTGTCTTGAGCCCAATTTTTTCGGCCAGATCTCGATGGCTGGGTGTGATCAGTGTCGTGCCATCTGGAAAGAAAACCACAGGCAACGCTGTCGTGCCGTCTGGCTCAAGCTCATCAACCATCGCTTTCGCTTCCTCGTTCACCTCGACGTCCAGCCATTTATAGGGGATGCGGTTGCGGGCCAGAAAGTCTTTCAGGTTGTGCGATTCAGCAGACCAAAGCGTTCCCGCTACACGGATGCCATCGTAGGGCATCTCTGCAGTCGCCCACCAATCGCTGAGCAGATCATCCAGAAGCGGATAGAGATGTTCTTCGGGGGGATCCCACGGTTTCATGAGATAGTGATCTAGTCCGATGCTGTTAATGCTCTGGATGGCTGCCTCTGTATCTGCATAGGCGGTTAGAAGGACTTTCTTGGCGTTAGGGTAGAGTACTTGTGCCTCGTGGAGAAAATCCGTCCCACTTATTTCCGGCATGCGCTGGTCGACCAGGAATAGGGCGACAGGAGTGTCACGCTGCTTGAGTTTATGGACCGCATCGAGAGCTTCGCTTCCCGAGCTAGCTTTCAGGATGCGAAACTCTTTTGCGTAATGCGCGCGCAGATCGCGTTCGATCGAGTTAAGCACCGGCGCTTCATCATCCACGGTCAAAATGATCGGTTTAGCCATAACCGTTTTCCATTTCTACGCATATCATCAAAAACAATACAACATTTTATTAATAGGATCTCATTAAGAATGCAGAGCGCCAATACTGCGGGACTTCTGGGCTAATCGTTCGGATAATGAAACAGCAACCCAGCGGTGAAATGCCGCCAGCAAGTCAGGCTCTTCTTCTGTCATGAGTTCCATCGCTTCTAAACTTAGGCGGTGTACTCTTGTGGCTTCATCGGCGATGACCGATGCTGACCTGGGATCGCCGGAATATAAGCCCATCTCACCCACTGTGG
>JASFLN010000264.1:0-3658 GCA_050118075.1 Anaerolineales bacterium | reverse complement strand
TCACAACACCGCGCCATGCGGTGGTGCTGCTTTCCTCAATGGGTACAATATGGACAACACATAAATGATTAGGGTTGCTTGGAACAGGGAGTGACGGACATGTCAGTCAAAGACGGTTATGGCCCGAGTGAAACA
Source organism: Anaerolineales bacterium (assembly GCA_050118075.1). Taxonomy (GTDB): domain Bacteria; phylum Chloroflexota; class Anaerolineae; order Anaerolineales; family E44-bin32; genus E44-bin32. Next base: position 3,523 of record JASFLN010000264.1, on the reverse strand, counting down.
GTTGTAAAAGCGGGTGAGGGGGTTACCAAGCAGGTGTTGATTTCTGCCGAAGAGGGTCCGAACTTTGCCATGCGTAGATTCACGATCCAGCCTGGCGGGGGGATGCCTAACCATACCAACCAAGTTGAGCATGAACAGTATGTCTTGAGAGGGAAGGCGGAAATTGGAATAGGTGACGAAGTCTTTCAAGTGAAGAAAGATGATGTCGTTTTCATTCCGGCAGAGGTCCCGCACTGGTACAAGAATTCGGGCGATGAGCCTTTCGAATTCCTCTGCATGGTGCCGAACAAACCGGACGAGACCAAAATTCTCGAATAATCATCCCCAAAACGCTTCAGCTTAATAAACATCTGCAGCTAATCGGGTGGGATTTTTGCCCCACCTGATTTAATTTCTCGAGCCGGTGTGGGCGATCGAATTTGTCTATATGCCTACTTGCTATCTCGAGCGTCTCACTGTATGCGCAGCTTCCAGGCTGCCTTTCTGGGTTGCATACATAGAAAATATCTATCAACCCTGATTGAAAAGTTGAAATTCCATTTGTTACAAAATTCACTAACGTCCCCTACCCCTGGGAATTAAACTTTGAGCGGAATTCAAGCACGACTCGAAGAAAACACAAGACGAAATTGAGTCGTTGAGGTGGGTAACCTATCCTGCCTTTAGAGCCGATCTCAGGAGGTCAAAATGACGGACATGAATCTGGAAAATCTGGAAGTTGCCAAGGTGGTCGATGCTCGCAGCAGTGCGTGCCCGGGCCCGCTGCTCGAGGCGAAGAAAGCCATCGGAGCGGTCAAGGTCAACGAAGTTCTGGAGATCTGGTCTGCAGATCCGGGTACGAAAGAGGATATTCCGCGTTGGGCCACCAAGGTTGGACATGAATTCTTGGGAGTGCTTGATGCAGAAGGCTACGATCGCATTCTTGTCAAGCGATTGAAATAGAGGCCAAAGACATGGCGACAACTGCACAGCCAAATATTCTCATCCTGGCATCGCTCTCTGGAGGCTATGCTGGGGCGGATTCGGTCGGGCAAGCACACCGGGATTACCCGGCGAACACTTATATCCTGCCTGTACGATCCCCAGCGATGTTTCCACCCAAATTCTATATAGAGGCGTTTGAAAAGGGTATCGACGCCATCCTGGTGATGTACAGCGGCACAGATTGCCCATATGAGGGCGCTGCAGAACGAACCGCTCTACTACTCAACGATGTCTATCAAATCATGAAGGACCGCGGTGTCGATTCACGGCGATTAAAGCTCGTGGCGATTTGTACCGTGTGTACCGATGCTTTCATGAGGGAAATCCGGCGAATGAACGAAGTGCTGGATGAAATCGGACCTGTCGCGAATGAGATGTCGAGGCAAGCAGTTCACTAATCGTTTCGGAAAGTTTGAAAGACTGGAAAGGGTATCTGTATGGCCCAACAACGAATCGCTGTAGACGCGCTTGTCGTCGGTGGTGGTATCGCTGGAATGCAAACCGCGTTGGATCTCGCCGATCAAGGCTACCAGGTTGCGTTGGTTGAGAAACAACCCAGCATCGGTGGAAAGATGATCGCGTTGAGCAAAGTTTTTCCTACGCTGGATTGCTGCAGTTGTATCACCACCCCGAAGATGTCTGCGGTCGCTCACCATAACAATATTCAGCTGATGACCTATACCGAGGTGACTTCTGTTGGTCGGAACGGCGATGGGTGGCAGGCGCAGTTGGTTAAGCACCCCCGTTATGTCGACGAAGATTTATGCACCGGATGCCGCAAGTGTGAATACGCTTGCCCGATTGATGTGCCTGCTGTTTTCGACCAGGGGTATGGGGCGCACCGCGCCATCCGCGTCCCGTTTTCAACGGCTGTTCCTCAATATGCTGTGCTGGACATCGAGCACTGTCTACTCTGTGGAAAGTGCGAGAAAGTGTGTGCCGTTTCGGCGATCGATTTCTCCCAAACCGCTCAGGAGATCCAGCTTGATGCTGGCGCGATTGTGCTGGCTACCGGCTTCGAAATCACGCCCAGGGATGCCAAAAAAGAGTACGGCGCGGGTGAATTTCCGAACGTGATCGACGCGCTGTTCATGGAGCGTCTGCTGGCACCAACGGGTCCTTATGGCCATGTTTTACGTCCCGGAGATGGGAAAGAACCCGATTCGATCGCGTATGTCCAATGTGCTGGCTCGCGGGATGCAACTCTCGGTGTTGAATATTGCTCGCGGGTTTGCTGCATGTATGCGATCAAACAGGCACAGCTGCTCTCTGGTGCACTTCCATTGGCGGATATCACCATTTATTACATGGACATCCGGACTTTTGGAAAGGGCTACGAGCAGTTCTACAAAAACGCTGAAGCAATGGGTATTGAATTTATCAAGGGTAAGGTTGCCAAGATCACCCAGGACGAGGATCAAAACCCAGTCGTCCATCTTGAGGTGATTGATGAATCTCCGCGACTGATGGAAAGGACGCATGATCTGGTTGTGCTATCGGTTGGGATGCTCCCAAAGTATGACCCAACCTCCCTCTATGGAGTCATGACGGGAGAGGATAATTTTATTGAGGCGCGAGCCCCGAACATGTCACCGACGTTGACTGATCAAGAGGGGATCTTTGCAACGGGCACAGCGATGGGACCAATGGACATTGTAGACAGCATTGTTATGGCGAGCGCGTGTGCAGTGGAGACATCATCGTACTTGCGTTCCAAAGGGTATTGGCGGACGACTCCTGCAACGGAAAAAAGCGCCGAGAGGGAGCCACTCCATGCATGAGGAAAAAGATATGGGTAATGTTGAAGGACAGCGACAGGATTCGGAGAATGAAGAGCCGCGCGTCGGCGTTTATACCTGCTACTGCGGCGGCAACATCAGCAGTGTGGTCGATTGTGAATATGTAAAGAAAATGCTCGAATCCCAACCGGGTGTAGTCGTGTCGCGAACGGATATGTCCATGTGTTCCGATTCTGGTCAAGCCCTCATCGAGCAGGATATTCGTGAGCATGGCGTAAATCGGGTCGTTATCGGAGCATGTGCGCCCTCGCTGCATGAGTTGACATTCAGGGGCACGCTCGAGAGAGCTGGGTTGAACCCATACCTCTACTACCATGTAGGATTACGAGAACAATCGAGCTGGGTTCATAAAGATCACCCAAAGCAGGCGACAGCTAAAGCTATCCGTTTGATGTCTGCGGGCATCGCAAAAGCGCGTGAGCTGGATCCATTGGAGACTATCCAACTGGAAGCCAAACAGCATGCGTTGGTGATCGGTGGCGGTGTAGCTGGTTTACGCAGCGCTCTGGCCATTGCACGCAACGGAATTCACGTAACACTGATTGAGAAAAGCCCGTTTCTGGGTGGTCGTATGGCGCAGCTTGAAAATGTATTTCCGGTGGGCAAACCGGCGCGTGAGCTCCTTCACGAATTGATCTTTGAGGTGATGGAGAACCCAGCCATCACGATCATCACTCAGGCGGAACTTGTGGATACCAGCGGATATGTGGGTGATTTTCAGGTCCGCATCAAACAGGATT
>JASFLN010000263.1:0-3673 GCA_050118075.1 Anaerolineales bacterium | reverse complement strand
CGACGTCACCTTCTGAAGTAGACTAGTCTTGTCTAATTTACCCAACTTTGATTTATCGTACATTGTCACCCTACTCACGGGCTAATCCGTGTAACTTAAGTTCTCGGACTGAAAATGAGCGCTGAAACACATGCAGTTTCAATTGAAAACAAAGCCTCCGTTTTACCCTCCTGGGAGCAGATTGCACGCACTGTCCCCGAAAGGATTCCGCTTCCGTTTACGCTCACCGCGATCCTGTTTGCGGCTGCCGTGATCGGTGAGCAAGTCTTGGAGGAGATCCTGGTCGGACCGGTGAGCGGCTACCAACTCTGGCAGCGAATCGGCATCCGGATTGCGCTCCCACTGCTGTCGATTTACTTGTTGCTGGCAAATCGCTTCCTGAAACGTCAGGTTGTAGGTTGTCTTGAACGTCTAAAACCCGCGATGGATATTACACCTGAGCACTATGACAAGCTCGCCCGCCGGATGCTTAAACCGAGACGTTGGATCGAGTTCCTGCTCCTGATCGCCTCCGCGGCTGTCGTCATTGGGTTCTTCTTACTCATGAAGAACCCGCTGCCGATCTACACCGCGCTGACCATCCCGGATCAACCTCTGGCGGCTGGGTTCATCATCAGCGTGTACATCGTGATCGGCTGGTTGGGACTTTCGCTTGTACACACCGGCATTCAACATGCTCTAGCACTAGGCAGGCTATCCAGTCAGCCTTTGAAGATCAATGTGTTTGACCCCGAGAATGTTGTTCCCTTCGGGTCCATCAGTATGCTTCACAGCTTTGTGCTTGCCGGGATTATTGTGATCTTGTTCCTTCTGTTGGGCAGACCCACGAGTGTAATCAGTTATCTGGTCATCAGCCTTGCATCCTTAGGCAGCTTCCTGGCGCTGGTGCTGCCACTGTTGGGTGTCTACCAACAGATGCGACGGGCGAAGATTCAAGCTTTGAACAACATCGCCGAACAGCTTTTACAAGCTCAGCAAGCTTTAATGCAATTGAAGGATCCTTTTGGCGAGGGGCTGGATGAAGTCAATTCGCGTACCAGCGCACTCGTCAGCTTGAGGAAAACGATTCTCGAATCACCCAATTGGCCTTTCCGCAGTAACACCGCCATTGCCCGTGCGGTCATCGCTGCACTCAGCCCTCTGATTTACTTCATCCTCACCGAACTTGTGCGTGAATACATCGTCCCGCTGCTCATCGGCTGAGCGAGCGGGACGATCACGCCTCTAAACTATCCAGAATTACTTTGTCGTTACCAGGCAGACATCGCCATGATGGTCTGACCAGTGTAGCCTTCGAACTGTGCAACCCACTCATCGATCTGAGCCTGGTTCAACGATTTGATGTTCTCCACTTGACTGTCCGTCAGCTGCAGGTCGAATTGTCTGGCCACTGCACGTGGATTTTCCATAAAACGTTCTCTGAATTCAGCGTCCAGGAAAACCTTGCCGGCAAGAAAAGGCAGTAAGCTGTATCTTGAACTTTGGTCGTCATGCTCGATCATCATCTTCCCTCCTCAAGCGCTATACGGGAGCAGAAATTATCCAGTCTCAATCAGTAAGGTCGCCTGATTGAGCATGGTTTGCATGCCACGCAGCAGCTGCTCCCCACCGCTGTGGGCTTCCTCGCCTAAAGCCGCCAGATGTTGAGCAAACCGCATTAATCCGCAGGCTCGCGCCGATTCAACACCTAGTGCCAGCGACTCGGTAATCAGATTTATATATTGCTCTAGTTTTACCCCATGCAGCATTACCGAGTTAACCTCACGTTCGACGGTGGTATCCATATCGCCAGGGGCGTTGTTGCCCAGCATGGCGCTGATGAAGTAGTTCTTTCGACCACCAGTAAGGTCCGTGCGCCAATCTTTGAGATGATCGTAGAGGACCGCTGCAACCAGGTAATGGTGAATCGAAGCCCTGATTCGATCATCGATTGGACTATTCGATCGGATTGCATTGATGACCTCAACAACGATGAAAAGCGGGGCACCTTCATCGGCAAGAGGTCGCAGATCATGCAGGTCGAATCCTGCAAACGCAGCCGATGACCTGCCTGCATCATTCCAATGTTTCAGGTGTGCATCGATGGATCGATCCAATTGAGCCGCATCATCCACTAGATGTGAAAAGGTAGACCGGGCTCTTTTAAGCAGAAGACGTTCGAGATGGATGGCATCATCTAGCGCCCGTTTATCCAGCTCACTATCCATACGATCATCCTTCAACCGGACAAATACAAGTCCGAGTACATTAGCTCGAACCAAATCTCGTATGACCGTTGAAGGAAGATTTGCGTATTCCCCAAGCCAACGGGGAAGATTCCATTCAACGCTCCAGTTCGGATGGGCAACGCATTCAAATAGACGACTTGCCTCCAATCGCATCTTTCCCCCTACCTGTTCAAACAGTCTGTTCACTTCTGAGCGTGCGTCTTGGATATCAGCACTCTGGATAGGTGCTAATCGTGGAGTAACCCTCCCGGATTGGCTTGTCGACCGAACCGCAGCCGGTAATCTATCATCTGCTGATCCACGCGCTTCGTTCCCAACATCTTGAATCAAAAGAGGAGCTTCCCTTCCTAATTCGCTGGCGACGCAGCTTGAATAGGTATCGAACAGAGCAATTGTCGCTTATTCAGATATAACTTGTCAAATTTCAAGGATCGGAAATGCGAAAGAGCAACTACTCCATAACCGTCTTCTTACGTGCATTTTTCAGGCGTCTTATCAGCACGCGCATCACGGACAGCCCAATCTCGGGCTTCTCCAGGAGCATTTGCTCGAAGTTGGATTGTTCAAGACAAAGTGCAAACACATCCCCTTCTGCGACGAGTGACGCCATACGTGGTTCTTGGGTCAGGATCGACATCTCACCAACAAACTCTCCCGGGCCCCGCTGAGCAATCTCCTCCTTGTCATTTCCGCTCAACACGCGCACTTTCCCGGAAACGATGATGTACATTTCGTCCCCTAACTCGCCCTCGGTTACAAATGTCTCTCCTTCTTTAAAGATATGCTCACCCGCGATGGCTGCAACCTGTTTTAATTCTTCCGGCGTGAGCTCAGAGAATAAAGGCACCTCCCGTAAAAAGAGTATGCGCTCCATAATGGGCAATGTGGTTATTGATTCCATCGTGTCCTCCGAGTTCAGTCCCTCTGTGGCAGTCTCGCGCACCAGTAGATCCGGATCGGACTTAGAAAGAGCCTCCAGTCCGGTCCGGATCTTTGGTTGTTCACCTGCATTTACCGCAAATGCTGCACAAGCTCGTAGCCATGTATCATCAGACTTAAGCAATTCGAGAATCGTTTCAGTTCTTCTCAACTCGAGATATTCTGTATCTTCCGGATCAAGCATCAACAGATCCGATTCCCATAAATCAAGGGCCGATTCGATGAGCTGTCTTTCATCAATCGCTTCGAGAAGTTCCAGCGCATTGGCGCGCTGGTCATCGTCCTGACTTTGTAATCCTGCGATGGCTAGCTCAACGCGGTCACGATTTGAAATCAACCGAAATGCACGCAGCGCACGCAGAATGTTTCTTCGGACGCGCTCTCTCAGCGAATCGTGCAGAAGTTGCAAGCGTGGAGTGTCAGCCTGGGTGACAAGAAGCTTTTTACAGTAGGAGTCCAGCTTATGAGCGTTGTCCACTCGGGCTTGGATGTAATCAAGCAGTACA
>JASFLN010000262.1:0-3684 GCA_050118075.1 Anaerolineales bacterium | reverse complement strand
TTCTCGTCTCCCGAAGCTGAGATGGAAACCATGGCGGATCTTGTGCAAGCTGGTGATATCCGGGCGGTAGGAGTGAGCAATTTTGACGCGGAACGGATGCGCCGAGCCTATGTGTCTCTGAAGGAACGAGGCTTGCCATTGGCTGCTAATCAGATGGAATATAGCTTGTTGAACCGCAAAATTGAAACCAACGGTGTTCTGGAAATGGCAAAGGAGCTTGGTGTCACGATTGTGGCATATTCGCCTTTGGCACGCGGCTTGCTGACGGGCAAGTTTCACCGTGATCCGCAGGTCCTGAAGAACACGCCCATTGGACGGCGCATTTATCTCCAGCGTATGTTGGATGAAACACGCCCTCTGGTTGAGGTGTTGGAGTCGCTCTCGGATTCGTACGGGGTCTCACCGGCACAGGTGGCGTTGAATTGGCTGATCCGGATCCAGGGCGAGGCCGTCGTGGTGATCCCTGGAGCTTCGAGCGTGTCACAGGCCAGGGAGGCAGCTGGCGTGATGGACTTTAAGCTTACGGAGGCGGAGGTTAATCGCCTCGATCAGCTGACGAGAACATATCGATAGTGCGTAAGTAGGATCTCCGCTGGCAGAATCATTGACCAAATCATGATCATGTCTCACTCCTTTGCGGGTGGGACATTGCTTTATTGGGCAGGGTGTCGATAGGCTTGAAGAAGGAGAACCATGCCAAGCAGAGTGAAGATAAACGCGGCGGGGAAAATATTAAACAGACTTGACTGAGTGATCTGCGCCCCTACTGCAGCCCCCACCATAAAACCCACATTGACCGGCATGTAGGCAAATGACATCACACGTCCGCGGCTTTCGCTCGAGGTTGAGGAGGAGAGCACTGTGAAGGACAAAGCGAAAACCGCCGAAACGACGCCGTTGAGCAGCGACCACAGCACGGCAAACGGCAGCAGTTCCTTGGTCCAGAACGGGAGCGGCCAGAGAAGGAGAGCAACAAAAGAGCCGATGAAGAGCACCTTCCAACCACCCACACGGTCACTCAATGCGCCCAGCAGCGGGGCAAGCACGAGGGTGGTCAAACCGCTAGCGCCGATCACAAGGCCAGTGATGGTTCCCTGATCGGGTCCCTGGTAGAGCTCAGCCACGACGAGGGGAACATAGGTAAACGCCAGCATCCATCCACCAAAAAGCAGAAAAAGTGCCGGGAAAAGAGCACGCAATCGCCGGCTATCCCAGATGATGCCAAGTGACTGCCATGCCATATGGAAGATCGAGGAATCTGGTTCAGATTGAGGTGCGTATTCATCCTCGTATCCAAACGACAATAAGAGGATCACGATCAGGATAACCACCACGTTAAGTGCCAGAACAACGCGGAATCCATAGAGATCAAACAGCCAACCACCGCTCAGTGGACCGAGAAAAGCACCAATTGGCGCGGCGCTGTTCATGACCGAGAATGCCAATCCGATACGATGGGATGGAACCCGCTCCGAGAGCGTGGTCATCATCAGTCCACTGTTGCCAAGTGCGAAGCCCGTGATGCTGCGGGCGAGGATGAATACCCAGAGACTGCGGGTTAGAAAGGCCAGCGCAGCCGCGACCAGCAGGATGATGTACGAGCGTAAAATGATGGGTTTGCGGGCGTAGCGATCGGCAAGCGCACCCCATAGTGGTAAAAACGGGATCCCGACGCCATTGGAAACGGCAGTGATTATACCGACAAGCAGTACGATGCGATCGGGATCAGCCACACCTAGTTGAGGTAGGTAGAGTGGTGTGAAGGCAAGCATCTGGCTGTAGAAGATCGTCTCAGCCAGGCTGGCGACTGTCATCAGCGTCAGCAGCTTGATCCATCCTCGGTTCCTCATCTTCATCTCCTACCCATTAGAACCCCTACAAAAAAGAAATGGTTCGTAACAATCAACGTGCTTAATGATCTCGCAGATTAACTGGAATGCCGCTAAGAATCTTGAAAATACTTCAAAAACATAGGTATCCTGTATTATGGAGAGACGGCTGGATTAATAAACCAATACATACCTTTGGAGAATTGGAGAACCAAAATGGAGAATGAAATGACTTCAACCTTCGGCGATGATCAGGACCATAAATTCCGCAGTCTGCGCCGCTTCAACGTGATCATGGGTTTCTTGCATCTCATCCAGGGCATTTTCATGATCATCGTGAGTAATGAAACGACCTACCCGATCTTCACGAACTTTCTAACTTTCAATACCGAGACCAACTCGCTGGCGCCTCAACCTGAGCTCTTCTATGAGCTGCGGTTTGGACCTGCGGTAGCCGCCTTCTTACTGATCTCGGCAGTAGCACACTTCTATCTGGCAACGATTGGGTATCGACGCTACGTGACGAACTTGAAAAAGGGGATGAACCCGATCCGATTCTATGAATACGCGTTCAGTTCTTCGCTGATGATCGTTTTGATCGGCATGCTGACCGGTATATGGGATTTGGGTGCTTTGATCTTGATGTTCGGCATCAACGCAACGATGAACCTTTTCGGAATCATGATGGAATACCACAACCAATACACCGAAAAGACGAATTGGACGGCGTTTATTTATGGTTCCATCGCGGGATTGATTCCCTGGATTGTGATTGCTATATACTTCTTGGGATCCATAAATTCTTCAGATGCGAAACCACCGGATTTCGTCTATGCCATCATCCCGACATTGTTCGTCTTCTTTAACATTTTCGCCATCAACATGGTGCTCCAATATAAGAAAGTTGGTCGATGGGCGGATTACCTCTTCGGGGAACGAGTCTATATTATTCTCAGCCTGACAGCCAAGACCGTGCTTGCGTGGCAAATCTGGGTGGGGACACTCGCTCCGGTCTAAATCGCTAGCTCAGTCCAATCGAATAGTGGCTTTGCCATGAAGGCACCAGGCAATTTCTGGTGCCTTTGTCTACCTCTCTCCTATGGTAAGGTTACAAATTGGTAACAAGTGGTTGCAGAAATCGAACCTCACAGCCATGCGGTTGGAACATATCTATACGATCTTTTAGGCAGTGAGTGGATATACAGCGACCACGAACTTTCTATAATACATTTCAAGATGAGGTGATCGTATGAGTATTCCGTTTCGAGTTCGTATTAAGTGGATTCGTTTCAAGTCCTGGTTGTTGAATGTACTTTCAATTGAGCGTGAGCGTCCATTTATCGACCGCAGTCGAGGCGGTCTGGTAGGTTTGCTGTTCATCGCTGCGTTCGTGCTTTCCGCATGTGGCGTCGTTCAGGTCGGCGTGGAATCAACCGAGACCCAGAACGTCGACCCGGCGCCGATTGCAACCCCCACATCATCACCCGAACCGACGCTGGCAGAGCAGACGATTCCTTCGGTGGTTTCGGATGGCCCTGGTCCAGACGTGTTTTGGATGCCCTATGGCGCCGGGCTCTACGAATCGGATGATGTGATCATGGTGGAGGAGGGTGTTGTTGGATTTTCGGAAAGTCCGGTGACATTTGAAATTTTCTATGACTACAGCCCGGCCAGTGGTCGTGTCGCCTATGGATCCGAGTTCTGGCACGCAGCTGAGGGTTCAAATGTCTCCGTGTCTGATCTGTGGGTTTATGACTATGCCTCCAGACAAGATCGGGAGCTTTTGGTCGATAATGTCGGTCGCGCTGTTTTCTCCCCGGTCCTCTCTTCTGGCGAGGATTCGGAGAAGCTTGCA
>JASFLN010000261.1:0-3732 GCA_050118075.1 Anaerolineales bacterium | reverse complement strand
CGATCTTCAAGGGAACGGTATACATTGCTCAACTCTTCAGCCATCTGGTTGAGACTGAAAGCCAGCGCGCCTAATTCGTCGTTGCGGTCAACGGGCACTCGGTAAGTCCATTCACCTTGTGCCAATCGGTTGGCGAGTTCGGAGAGACTGCCCAGAGGACGCAGCAGCCGACTGGCAGCAAACGTAACCGCAAGGACGGTAATCAGGGCAGCTGCACCGACGAGCGCGATGCTGAATGGTGCCAGTGTGTTCACTTCGGCGAAAATATCGGATTGGGGCAGTTCGGTGACAATGCCCAGATCCCAATCGGGGATCCATTCATAGGCAGAGAGCACAAGGTCACCGTTCGCGTTGATGTATTCCATCGATCCGCTTGGTGCCGTTGAAACCTGAGAAAAAACCGGATGTGCATGACCACGAAACGCTTCTGGTTCAGTCGCGTAACGTGGAAGTTGAATAAGAATATCTGGAGCAAGCAATACAAAGGTGCGACCACGTTCCACGCGGTATACACCACGCTGCTCCCAGAAAACCTGCATTTCTTCCAGCAGGGCCGCGAGGCGTGTGGAATGGTTGACTCCAACGAGGTATAAACGGGTCCCGTCCCCCAGGTTAAAAGGTGCCGTTGTGAAAAACGCCAGCGAGTCAGGCGCAATAACCGGGTCATCAAAAATCGGTTTGGTGTCGAGCTCGGTCGAGATTTCAGCTCCGGTGATGAAATTTGGAGACATTTGATCAGGCCAATCATCATCCGTAGCAGCGATGATCGTTCCATCCTGCGCCAGGATAATCGCCAGGTCCGAAAACAACACCTGGCCTTGTCGGAGGCGGAGGTCTGAAAGTTCGTCAAGCAGAGCCTCGCGTGCTGTTTGGAACTCATCGGAAGAAGGACCTTCGCTAAGCATCGTTGAGACCGCGTTTCGCACTGAGCTGCGCTGGGCGCCAAGTTGGAGCCGCTGTTCGCGAGCATCAGCCCATTCCTGCAGGACCGCGACCTGCGCCTGCGCGGCGGAGGACATCTGACTGGTAGCCTGTCTCTCGAGAAGCTCTCGTGAGCGAAGATATGCGCCGATACCCATCGCTAGAAGCGGGATCAATACCAGCGGCAGCAGTATCAGCGCCAGCCGCCGTCCGAGATGCCCCTGGAACTCGACGTTCTCTTCGGTTTGGGGTTGTGCTACTGGACTGACCACTTTACTCTACCTCCCAGACTTCTTCACCAGAGAGCACCCTGCGAATTTGGGTAGGAAACCGATCGGGATCTAGCGGCTTGCCAATAAACCCATCGAACCCGGCACTGCGTGCGCGTTGAAGCTGTTCTTCGCTGGCGTAAGCTGTGACGGCTACCACTTTAATATCCTTCAACCTCGTGGTGCTGCGTAGCTTTTCCAACGCTTCATAACCGTCTTCATAAGGTAGGCGGATGTCCATCAGGATCAAATCGATCTTTGGAAGTGTGTCCGCATATTCAACCACCTCGTACCCGGAGGTTTTCCATTCGCAATGCATACCCATGTAGCCGAGCATGCGCGCCATCAAGACGAAATTCGAAACGTTATCCTCAACGATCAGGATCGTCGTTTGGTCTGTTTTTGCATCCACTGCACAACGCTCCCATCAAGAAAAGAGTGCTGTTCGATCTATTGTTGCAAGAAATGTACGATCTGTCGAGGAAGTAAATCGACGTCAATCGGTTTCTGTATATATCCGTCGCATCCCGCTTTTAATGTTCGCTCTCGATCGCCACGCATCACGTTGGCTGTGATCGCGATAACAGGTACGTTCTCGAATTGTATGTCGGATTTAAGTTCCCTGGTCATGGTCAACCCATCAACCTCGGGCATATTGATGTCCACAAGGATCAGGTCGGGGTGATGGGCGTGAGCTAGTTGAAGTCCTTCGTTGGCGTTGGAAGCACCAAGGAAAGTATAGCCCTCCGCCTCGAGAATTCGTTGGACGAGGATGCGGTTTTCTAAATTATCTTCCACGTAAAGGATACTGCGCGCCGACTCGACCATTGTTGAAATAATACACTGGCCCCTCTATCCAGTTGGGTGGGCAATTATAACTAACAGCCTCCCGAGACGCTACCAGAGCCCTCGATTTGGCGAGGGCTCTGGGGAGGAGGAGAGCAAAGTGCAGAGCCGTTTCAGGTATCAGGAGAGTGAAAGTAAGTATTTGAGCTCAGGCCGGTCATCATTTGTGCCGGACTCTAGTGGCTCTTCTGATGTCTGCTGTTCTCTCCGATACCATCCTGTTGGCGCCCTTTGCACTCACATCTTACATTTAATACCCATAATTTGACCTTGCAGCTGGCTATCATTTTTGTGTGATAAGATTCCGACCTTATAGCATCGAAATCCAGGAGAGGTCATTTTGCGTCAAATACTCATCGCGCTACTGGTTTCAATGAGCCTGATCACTTCGTGTAGTCATCAGGTGGTGGATGGGTCTGTCGTCAATCGGGCATTCACAGCGAATCCCTCAGACACTCAACGAGAGGGGCAATCGGTGCTCTCCACCAGCACAACAGACCTTGAAACTAAGGTATCCGGGACGCCGTCTCCGTCCCGGCCGGTGACCTCGACACCTACACCGACAAGCACCCGTATCGTGATCGGTCCTGGTTACTCATCCGGGGTCAATCCACTTACTGGCCTTCCTGTTGATGAAGTGCAGAACTTGAACAGGGGTCCCGTGCTTGTCTCCATCACAAATTTCCCTTTGTCGGCACGACCGCAATCCGGGCTTTCATTTGCCAGCCATGTCTGGGAAACCTCCATCGGTGAGGGGATGACACGCTTCATCGCAGTGTTTTATGGGGATTTTCTTGAGGATTTACGGGACATGGAGCAATCTCTCCCAGAGGAGTATGACCGGGATTACCTCGTAGGACCTGTGCGATCGGGACGCGTGGCGTTCCAGGAAATTAAGAGTTTGTATCCTGGTGGTCGGCTTCTCATCCGATATGCTTCGCCGGAAGTCATTGAACAACTCACTGGATGGATCCTTGTTCGCGCCCTCGATCCAAACGATATCAATAGTGCGGGTTTGACTTTACATGATCTTGCCTCGCTTGATATTCCCGAGGTTGATCCCGACACATACGCACACCTCACTTTCGATTCAATTCCACCGGATGGTGGTGTCGAGCAGGAAGAGTTCCGGATTATCTACAACTACTTGAACAATGTTGGGTGGAGCTACGATCCGGAATTGGGTCTGTATCTGCGAGCCCAGGATCGGGCGGATGGCAGTGGAGAATTATTTCCCGCTGTTGAGAGACTTAACGGGGAGCAGATTGGCTTCGAAAACGTTCTCCTGCTCTGGACCGAACATTCATTTGAGAACGTGGTGGGTACAATCCTTGAGATTGACCTTGTCTATCTCCCCGATGGTTATGGATTGTTGTGGCGAGATGGTAAAAGATATGAGATTCGCTGGTCGACGAGTTCAGGTGAGCTGCGTGTGCAGGATGATGAAGGAAACGATTTTCCACTCAAACCAGGTCGGACGATATTCGAGGTTGTGAGTCAATTTTCTACATGGGACGAAGAAGCTGGGGTGATCCGATATGTGCGCCCGGCACTGCCGACCTTGACCCCGACGCCGACGTTTACACCTACGCCACCTGTTTCACCATCCCCGACGGCAACACCGTAATATGAAGCGCCGCTCAATCCGAGCGGCGCTTTTTTGAGCGGGTATCGGGACTCGAACCCGAGACATCCT
>JASFLN010000260.1:0-3734 GCA_050118075.1 Anaerolineales bacterium | reverse complement strand
GGACGTGATCGTCCTGCATTGATTCTTCGATCCCGATGGCGAGGGCCTCCATATCGCGGCCGGCCATGCCTCCATAGGTATGCAATCCCTCAAACACCACGACCAGATTGCGGAGGTCATCAAACAACTCGGCATCGTTCACCGCCAGCCAACCACCGATGTTGACCAGGTGATCTTTCTTGGCGCTCATCCAGGCGCCATCCGTGTATGAGCAGAACTCCTTGACGATTTCGGCGATGGACTTGTCCTCATAGCCTTGCTCCCTCTCCTGGATGAAGAACGCGTTTTCTACCAGACGGGTGGCGTCCAGAAACACAGGGATGGAGTGCCGATCGCAGAATGCCTTCAGCGTCTTGACGTTAGCCATGCTCACCGGTTGGCCGCCAGCCATATTGACCGTGCCGGCCAGGCTGACGTAAGCAATTTGATCTGCACCCTCACGATCGACCAGGGCTTCCAATTTGTCGAGGTCAACGTCACCTTTGAACGGATGCAAACTACCAGGATCATGAGCTTCATCGACAATCACGTCGACAAATGTTCCCCCGGCAAGTTCTTGGTGTAGGCGCGTGGTTGTGAAGTACATGTTTCCGGGGACAAACTGCCCCGGCTTAATCACAACCTGGCTGAGCAAGTGCTCAGCGCCACGTCCCTGATGGGTGGGGACCAGATGCTTATAACCGTAGTATTTCTGCATGGCATCTTCGAGATGATAAAAGTTGCGGCTGCCGGCGTAAGCCTCATCACCGAGCATGATCCCAGCCCACTGTCTATCACTCATCGCACTGGTGCCACTGTCGGTGAGAAGGTCGATGTACACATCTTTTGAGCGCAGCAGAAAGGAGTTGAATCCTGCTTCCTCAATCGCAGCAATGCGCTCCTCGCGTGAGGTCAGTTCAATGGGCTCTATCATCTTGATCTTCCAAGGCTCAGCCCAGGATCTTCGGCCAAACTGCTGTCCCATCGTCTGATATTTCGAATCGCCCATATCGTCCCTCGCTAAATGTTGTCCACTGGGTACATTATAGGCTTATCAGGCGCGATGTACACCGATTGGTCTGAGGACTTGGCAGTCCCCACAGCGGAAAGAGGCTTTCAGGGACTGCCCAGGAGAAAATCTGCCAGCTGCAACGGACCTTCTACAATAATGTCCGCTCCGGCGCGCTCCAGTTCGTCTTGGTTGCCAAAACCACACAGCAATGCCGCTGTTTGTGCCCCGGCAGAACGGCCAGCGATGATATCGACAGTGGTATCTCCGACCATCAAGATCTTGGAGGCAGGAATAGCCAGTTGGTTGGCTGCCCAGAGAATGGGCGCCGGGTGGGGTTTTGCGCGCAGCGTTGTGCGTGCGGTGGCCACGCATTGAAAGTAGCTTTCGAGGGTGTGGCTGTTGATGATATCCAGCGCGCTGGAGCGCTCCCGTGCAGTGACCACTCCGAGCGCATAACGGCTTGCAAGCCGTTCCAGCGCCTCACGTGCACCAGGAATAAGCGCGATGGAATTGTGGGCTGCTGCACCCCGCATACGGTGCAGGAAGTCGATTCCCATGCCAAGAACCTGATCAAGATGCAGCCGGTCCAGAATTGCAAGCATCTCGTTGACCGGCGATTCGGCGCTTAGCACAAATCGCCTGGCAGCAGCTTGCAGATCACGATCTGGCAGCAGCGGGGCGAAGGGTCGCAACCAGCGTGCCACGCGATGGACATAGGCATCATCCGTATCAGCGAGTGTGCCATCGATGTCAAAGCAGATTGCGGCTATACGCGCGTGATCAAAAGCACCCGTCATGGTATGGTCGTCAAGGGCAAGTTAAATGTGGCTTGGAGCAGGGATAGTGTTTCTCCGTCCGGAGCGATGATCCAGCGAGTCTGGTTCGATTGACGCACAAAGTGGCTGGCTCCACCATCATATACCCATGTCGCTTCGGCTAGCCCTTGATGCGCAGGTTCTCCGAAGCGTGCCTCAGCATAATCGAAAAATCCGCCAGTGAATTCATGGGCATCGCGCATCGTGTCCCATTGGGTGATGAGCACAAACGCAGAGGGACCACCTGAAGCGGATTCGAGTAAGAAGAACCGGTCCCCTCCCCACCCACCAGCAGCTTGCCGAGCGGTCTCTTCAGGCAGGTAGCTTTGCAGCACCTGAAGAGTCGCCCACTCTCCGAGCACATCCTGTCTCGTCAGCTGCCAGGTTTCCGGCAGTGAGTCCAGAGCCGATGGGGCAGCTAATTGGATCGGGGTGTCGCGCGGGTAGCGCTCGGGATGCAAGATCTGTTCACTGGAAAGCGGCGGATTTTGAAAGGCGGCGTCCACAGCTGCCCAGTCACCCTGCAAATAGAGCGTGCGCGTAAAGAACAACCCAGAGAGATAGGGAAAGGTCAACTCAGCCTGGATGTATTCAGGGGCAGATTCGAGCACCGGCGAATCGAAATCGCCCAATGAGAGTAATAATGATTCAAGGGTCTCGTCGTCTGCGTAGGTACGCAGCCACTGTTCTTGAAGGAGCGAAGCGTCACCTTCGATGAGCGCCCGCAGGGCGAAGCAGCGTTCACCGTCGAGATCACAGGTTTCATCGCTGAAGTTCAGCCCGGATTCGAGATCGTAGGTTTGATCTTGCAGCGCATGCACATATTCGTGAACGTAGGTAAAGGTCTCCAGCCCACCGAATCCGGTGCCACACACGACAAGCATCTCTTCCTGCTCGCTATCATAGAACCCGGCAACCTGCTCGCTGAGGAGATCCAGATACAGGCTGTGTAGATCAAGCCCGGGCTCAATGAGCCCAAGCAGCGTGAGCAGCAATGCATCGCGGCGTGCCTCCTCCTGGGTGTAATCCGCCAGGAAGTCCTGTTCGACACGGATGCGCAGTTGATCGGGAGTCAGAAGATCGCGCTTCACAGAGTCTGTAGGCTGAAGCCCGCGCAAGGTGATCACCTGTTCTTCGAGCCGAGACATCCTTGAGCGGAGATCTGAATCGATCGGGGGACAAACAGAAGCAGTTGCGGATTCGGTGCCGGTCTCAGCGCTTGAAGTCGGCTGTGGGGATGGTGTTTCCGTCACGCTCAAGGGGGTCGGTGTGAGCGATGGGCTGGTCGCATCATCGGTGCAGCCGACGACCAAAAGCGCAGAAACAATAATGAAAGATATCAACAGACTTCGGGCAGAGAGTGTCTTAGTCATGCTGCCGATTCTATCATCTGTGGACAAATGGAAATTAAGCAGATGCAGAACGTTCCGGTGGGCGGTCAATCTGTATTGAGGGAATAGTTAGCAGCCTGTCGGACCGTCTCCAGGTGGATATCGACGATGTCCTCGATGTCCGGAGCATAGCCTCCCGCCATGACTACTGCGAGCGGCAAACCCAGCTTCCGGCATTCGTTGAGAACCAGTTCATCACGCAGCTTCAACCCGTCTTTTGTTAATGAAAGCCGGCCAAACGAATCGGCTTGATAGGGGTCGGCGCCGGCCAGATAGATGGCAAACGTTGGACTTGATTCGGTCAATGCCTGGCGCAGCCCGGATTGAAGCGCTTGCAGGTAGTCCTCGTCACCCACATGGTCGGGAAGTGCGATGTCCAGATCGCTGACCGTCTTTCGAAAGGGAAAATTACTGGCTCCGTGGATGGAGAATGTATACACGCGCGGGTCCTCTGCAAAGATATCGGCCGTGCCATCTCCCTGGTGCACATCGCAGTCAAGGATCACGATGGAGGCGGTTGACTTGTTTTCAAGCAAA
>JASFLN010000259.1:0-3735 GCA_050118075.1 Anaerolineales bacterium | reverse complement strand
CTCCCTTTCCGGGACGGCGCCCAAGGACCACGCGGTTTCATCATCTAAAGAGAGCAGGTTCAAGCGCCACCGCAGCAGGTAGACGAGCACCAGTCCCGGGATCACGAAGGGCAGTACATTGATCACGTCGTCCCACGTAACCGACCATAAACCACCCAGCAGCCAGAATGTGATTTCCGGAAGCTCCGTCAACGGGTCCGCCAGATATTTGAGGATGCCTGTGCCAGCTGAGAAGAGTGCTGAAACTGCAATTCCAGCGAGCACCAGACGCAATACCCATCCGCCGAAGCGCAGACGTCTTGCCAGTAGATACGATCCCACCAACCCGGCCAGGGCAAATCCAATCGCTGTGATATGCATTGGGAGTGATCCCGTACCAAAGGTCAAGATGCTGAGTGCAGCACCGAATGCGGCTCCCTGGGACACGCCCAGAAACCCAGGTTCAACGAGCGGATTACGGAATAGCATCTGCATAACTGCACCTGCCGATGCGAGCGAGGCACCCAACAAAAGTGCGAGCAGTATGCGTGGCAATCTCAATGTTAAAACAAGCCGCTGTGCCAGAGGGTCCTCCAGCAGACGTCCAAAGGGCATCCAGTATGGAGCAGGATAACGACCGATGAACAATGAGATTGCTACAAGGACCAGCAGTCCAAGAATCGCGATACTGAAAATCGAGCCGCTCTTCTTATGTTTCAAAAGCTGATTAAGCCTCACTCAATCCAGGGAGATAGTCGTGGCATAATTTCGCTCTCGATGCTCTCCGTGCTAAGACCATACATCTCTTGGTAGAACGTCATTATTTCCGCTTGAAAGTTAATGGAATCGCTTTCCTCTGGGTGCAGGGTTGTTGTCAACCACGTCAATCCAAGGATCCAGCGCGGATCAGGTTGATCCCAACTCAAGAAATCGCCGGGGAATGCATAAAGTTCATTGTTCTGAGTGGCTTGAAGCTGCTGCCAGTTTGCATCTTCTTTAAGCGATTCAACGATTGGCGTAGGATCACTGAAGTAGTAGATCACAAAGACAACTTCGGGATCCCATGCTGCGATTTGCTCAAAACCGACGATTGTCCAACCACCACCCTCAGCGGCATCTAACCAAACCGGGTTCCCTCCAGCCAGCTCAATCATGCTGGTTTGCAGCCATTCGCCTGAAGGTACATTGAATGCAATTTCGCCCCCGCGATCGCTGTACTGCATGAGCAGGACATCCGGATATTCAGCCTCAGGTATGGCAGCGATGACGGATGCGATTTGCTGGCTGCGGTCGCTATAAAAAGAGATGATCTGCTCTGCACGGGCACTGTTTCCAAGCAGCTTCCCGATCACAGCGATATCACGCTCGAATTGCTCGGGGGTTTCGAGGTCGAGGTAAATGACCGGTATTCCCAGCTGCTCGATCGGTTCACCGAGCGATTCGGCCAGATAACTTTTCATCAGAACAACATCTGGATTGGAGGGGATGATTTGTTCTGGACCAGCGTTTCGTTCAAGCAAGAGCTTATCATCAAAGGATGGATCAACCACTCGATAAAATGAAAGATCACGTTGGACACGATCCTCTACTGCGGCCAGGCGATCGATGGCTTCAGGGAACATATACATTGAGTGGGCAATCAGCGCCGTTGCCCGACCGGCGATTGCGATCCGTTCCGGCAGCTTTTCAAATGTTATTTCATTTCCCAGTGCATCGACGACCGTGATCGGTTCTGCGGGCATCGTCTCTGTTGGTGGAACATCCGTCGGTATTTCCGACGTCGGAGCATCTGTGGGTTCTGCAGCTGGCGCTTCCGCCACTGCAGGCCCACTGCATGCAATCAAAACCATTGTAAGTACGAACATGAAGATGAGCTTACGTGCGTATTCCAAGATTACCTCCTCTGTACCAATATCACTTGATCCACTCTTTTTCAAATTCAGTCAGCCAGCTCAACAGCGATTGCAGCTGGCTAATTCGCAGACGTAGAGAATTCCTGCTGATCTTCAAAGAGGGATCCATTTTGGTTAAAGTCTGCTTAATGCTGGTTAATCCTTTTTCAAGTGCTACCCGCTGCTTCTCAAACAACGACTTGATTTCAAAATCAGGCAGTCGCTGGGCGAGGTACAGTTTGCTGAGAAATGCAATCCGCACAGCATGAAGACTGGCACCTACGGGCGTATCGAACCATGCTTGGAGATGCTGTATACCTTCAGGTGTGAGTTCGAATTGCTTACGATCTGGCCGTTCTTGCTGCTCACGAACCTCACCTCGGATCAAGCCCTGAGCTTCCAATCTGGTCAAGACGTTGTAGACCTGGCTGAGGCTGAGCTTCCACACATACCGCAGGTCAAGGTCGATCTGCTGGTGGAGTTCGTAGCCATAGGAGGGCGATATCGAGAGCATTCCAAGAATGAGGTATTTTGGTGAAGTCTGGCGCATGCGTATTCGCTATCATCTCCTATACTCACTGAGTGAGTATACACCAAAAAGAGCCTTGAAATAAGCCTTAAATTAGATTACCTCAGGGACGAATAAGCAGGTCTGCAGCCGTTTTAGTCTATTAATTAAATATGCTGGGTGGCGTCATTCTAACGAGATCGGCAGAATCGATCGGTTCTTTCAGGTATTGAGTTTGCCTTTTCGAGCCGCAGTGATTTCAGCCATGATGGCCAATGCAATTTCCTCTGGCGATTGGGCACCGAGGTCGAGTCCAATAGGCGCATGCAGCCGTGCAAGCTGTTCATCGCTACAGCCCGCGTTTCGGAGACGCTCCAATCTCTTTTCATGTGTCCTTTGACTTCCGAGCACTCCAATATAGAACACTTTATCTTCAAGAGCACCCAGGACTGCCGGGTCGTCGATCTTGGGATCGTGTGTGAGGATCGCGACTGCAGTCTCTCGATCCAGTCCGATCTGGCCATACGCTTCCTGCGGCCACATCTGGAGGAGTTCATCCACGGCAGGAAAACGACTTTCACTTGCGAAAAGTCGTCTTGGATCGACGACGATGGTTTTATACCCCAGGAGCTTTGCGATTTCGGCGAGCACGATCGAAATGTGAACCCCGCCGATCATTACGAGCCGGGCTGGAGACCGTACGACATCAATAAATAACTCCCGTTCCTGTGATAAGCGCGCATTCAGGCGGCCCGATTCGCCACGACGCATCGCCTGTTGAAGATCTGCTTCGGTGATGTCGGAAATGATGCCTTCTTCACCGGCTAGAAAAGTAGCCTCCATATCCAGCAATGCCTGCTTGCCGATGTCGGTTTCTGAGCCCTTGATGCAGCTGACCAGAGCAAAGCTCTGATCGGAATCGATCAGCTTGCCAGCTGCACTCATAATCTCCCTGTTGAGAGGTTGGACAAAGACTTCGATAGAGCCGCCGCAAGCAAGCCCGACCTCCCAGGCGGTGTCATCTGCTACTCCGAATTTCAACAATTGTGGGGGTGCTCCCCCGATGACTTGCAGGGCTGTTTCCGTGACCGCGCCCTCGACACAGCCACCACTTACCGATCCGACCATGGTTCCATCGGAACGCACCGCCATGTTCGAACCGACCACACGGGGTGAGGATCCCCAGGTGCTGACAACGGTGGCAAGGACTATCGGTGCATTGTCGGGAAGCCAGTCTTTCAGCGTAGAGTAGATATCACGCATTTTCATCACTTTCTGCATTGGATCTTGGGTGAGGGCGTTCTTTAATATCTTCGAGCAAGCCTCCATGACCAAGGCTTGTTATATCTGAGCTGT
>JASFLN010000258.1:0-3740 GCA_050118075.1 Anaerolineales bacterium | reverse complement strand
GGGTTCAACAACGCTGGCAGCTGGGCGGCGAAATCGGATGGCAGCTTGATGATTGAAACGACAGGGGGCATAGGCACCGATTCGGTCGTCCGCTGGGTTGAAGACCACACTTTTCTAATGGCGACCTGGTCTCAGCCGTGCGGTTCAGGGAGACTGAGGTATGTGGATTTGGATAGCGGAAGTGTGGATGAAATCTGGGCCTATGCATACGATGATCTGGCCTACAACGAAAACTCAGGACAATTAGTGCTTATCGTGCCTCCGGATTGGGAGTTTTGTTCGGATGACCAGCCGACAGGTGTCTACCTCTTTGATCATTTAACTGCCCAACCTGAGAAGGTTTCCGAACAGGAATTCTGGGCCGTGCATGTTGATCCCAGAAACCAGGAGATGTTCCTGTTGGAAGACTGGGATGCACGTCTGTACCAGATGGGTCCATCGGGTGAAATCGATTGGATCGTTGATATGCCGGATAACCGTCCTTACTTTTCACTGGCATCCGGGTTCTGGGCGTGGTATTCGGGATGGGGGGAAGATACTGGTTTGTGGCTGGGCGGATTAGATGACCCTGGACCCGAGCTAATTTATACAGGCGAGGTGAACGATGGAATCTGGTCGCTTGATGGAAGGTCATTCTTCTTTCTGAACGAGGAAGTTAATGGGTTGTTTCGAGCCGAGGCACCAGAATTCGAGCCCGAACTGATTAGCGATATGATCGAGATGGAGTCGTTCACTTACTTGATGTGGTTGCGGCAGTGAATGGTCGTTTCGAGGTTTGAATCAGGGACGGGCGTTCTGCTGCACCGGCATTTTTCAATGAGATCCTAGCGATGACACCATGACCCCAGGAAATTCATCGAAATTTAGACAAATCGAATCACCTCGCCCATCGGAGGGATACAAACAGGATGATCCATTCTGGATCCGGGGCTTCATATTTGAGCGCTTCCTGTTCGGGGCGCTGTCGCTGTTTTTTATCGTGCTCATGGTGATCTTTGCGCCGATCTCAGCCGATACCGAGGATAAGGGCCTGGTTGTTTACCTGTACTCTTTCCTGCTATTGATCCAGTCCATCCCTCTTTCCGTGATTTATAAATCCTTCTCGTGGCTGTACATCTTTAGAGAAGGCATTTGGATCCACAATCCTTTTCGACGGGATCGTTTTCTTGAGTGGGAAGAAATCTCCAGTGTGCGCAGCAGCCCGTGGGGCAGCACACTGATACTGTCAGATTCAAGCGGCAAGATCAAAGCCAGGGTGTACGGAAGCCATAGGCATTCGGAAAATTTTATCGGATGGTTCATACAGCAACGGCCGGATCTCTGGAAGCCGGAAGAGGGCTTGACGTTCTCTACAAGTTCACTTTTTTCACTGTTTTTGCTCCTTGGTATCTTGTTTGAGCTGGGCATGGCATTCCTCCTTGCGTCCATGGAGGATTGGGAATTCTGGGTGGTTCTGGGATTTGCAGTACTGACCTTCCTCACCGTATGGATAATGCCCATGTCGATCAGGCTCCAGAAGGAATATCTGCTATTGCGCTATCCCTTCCGAAAGCGCCTCGTATCTGCACACGATATAGTTTCATTGACTGCGGTCTATGCGCCTTTCGGCTATATCGAGATGCGCTTGAAGGAAAAACGCACGATCACACTGCTAATGTTCAGCCTTGGCATTAACCTGCTGTACGCCTTCCTCGGGACCTGGCATGCCAGCTGGACACGCCCAAATCTCCAACGAAAAGCATGGGTTCCCGGTGGCTTTCGTGTTCCTCGACAGTTGCAAAGCCTGCCATTGCTCTCTCCGCCAGAGCCTAAAGAGCAATAAGGTTCTTTGCTATTTGACTTGTTCATACGAAGAGATTCCTAAATTTATGTAAACTTATTGCTTTATTTCTTCGATTACTATCAGCACGAACGCATGTTTGACGCTTCCACCCCCTCGCGGTAGACTCTACATAAGTTAATGGACCGGCTGCGCGACCGCTCCAAACCGGGAGCGGTCTTTTCATAAGTCCAGCCGGAGAAAGAATTTACGTAAGCAATATGCAGTTTACAGACTTCAATCTAAGCGAGCCGTTGCTGCGCGCGGTGCGCGACAAAGGCTTTCAAAAGCCAACCCAGGTGCAGGAGCAAGCCATACCGGCTGCGCTCGAAGCGCGAGATGTGCTCGGCACGGCCCAGACCGGCACCGGCAAGACGGTCGCCTTCCTGCTGCCCTCGCTGCAGCACATGCTCAAGGGGAAAGCTTCGAAGAACCCGCGTATGGTCGTGCTGGCACCGACGCGTGAGCTGGCGGTGCAGATCGCAGAGGAGGCCAATGACCTATCCAAGCACACGCACCTGCGCGTGCTGGCAGTTTACGGCGGTACCTCGATCCGCGACCAGTCTCAAGACCTGCGGCGGGGGGTGGACCTGATCGTCGCCACTCCAGGCCGGCTGTTGGACCAGATGCGGCGCGGCAACATCTCCTTTAAGAACCTCCAGATCCTCGTGCTCGACGAGGCCGATCGCATGCTCGATATGGGTTTCATCCCCGATATCGAGGAGATCGTGCAGCGTATGCCCAAGAAACGTCAGACGATGCTCTTCTCGGCCACGATGCCCCAGGCGATCGTCTCGCTGACCTACCAGTTTCTCGATGACCCTGTGCGGGTCGAGATCGACACGGCCGTGCCGCCTTCGGCGATCAATCAACAGATCTTCCCGGTGCCCAGGCACCTGAAGGAAGAGCTGCTCATCGAACTGCTAAAACGCGAAAAGGTGAAAAGCGCATTGGTGTTCACGCGCACCAAAGCGGAAGCCGATATCGTCACGCGCAAGCTGCGTGAGGAGCATATGTCTGTGGCCGAGATCCACGGTGATTTCAGGCAGAAAAAGCGTATGCGCGCGTTAAACCGTTTCCGTAAGGGCAACGCTCGCATCCTCGTGGCGACGAACGTGGCAGCGCGTGGCCTGGACATCAGCGATATCACGCACGTGATCAACTATGACGTGCCAGATGAAGCTGAGAACTATGTGCACCGCATCGGCCGCACAGCCCGTCTTGACAAAGATGGCGTCGCCTGGACCTTCGTCACCCCGGAAGATGAGCCGCTCATCTCGGGCATCGAGTACCTGCTCGGTCGCGAGATCGAGCGCATCACACTGGACGATTTCGATTATGACGTCCCCGCGCCTTCGTGGGCGAAGCCTTCGGCGAAGACACTGCTAAAACGTGTCGAGCGTTCGCAGAGCAATATTGATGTGTGGAAGTCGTTGACGAGGAAGTAATTAGTTACTCAGTCACTCAGTCACCAGGGCACCCGTGAAAACCGGGTGCTTTTTGTTTCTGTATCCGGATTCCAGATCATCACTTCTGTCATTTCGAGGCTGCAAGCCGAGAAATCCTCCCGGATCATGCATCTGGAAAGGTTGGTGCTGGCCTCATGATGATGACGATCAGCAATTGTTCTGATGGAAGAACCTGGCGGGAAGATACCTCACTCTGCTCAGAATGACAGTAAGAGCGGGTCAGGCTCCATGGCACCTGGGCACCCGGTCACAAAGGCATTCAGGATGAGGCCAGGCGTATATTTTCTGCACCAGCTCCCCAATCCCGGATACCTGGTCCCTTTCTCCCTTATCATCCAACGCCAGCCTTCCTTGCTGCGCGAGGAATGTCGCTTATGGCCGGAGACGAATCGGAACAAATGCCAGATAAGATCCTACAGGGTATTACACATGCCAAGGGGTTGAACCCCTGC
>JASFLN010000257.1:0-3747 GCA_050118075.1 Anaerolineales bacterium | reverse complement strand
TCCATCTCGAGCGCGCCATCCTCCCCGCCGCCCCGCTAGGTCAGCGGGTCAGCATTCCGCTGTTGGTTTGGGCCCCGCCGATCCTCGGCCCACTCACCTTCTCACTTGTTGGATTGATCGGGATCAGTGCCGCCTGGATCGAAAAACCCGCAGACAGCGGTCGTCTGACACTTCTGACAGGCCGTATGATCCAGCTGCCGTACAGTAAAACCAGCGCGTTCCTTTTTATGACCAGCCTGGGGACTCTCGCGACCGTGATCAGCAGCGTCCTCGATCACGCACGAACCGGGTTCGTCAACCCCTGGCTCTGGATTCCTACTATCACAGGTGTTTTTGGGGTGCTGGTTGCGTTTGGGCTCGGGGCGCTGCGCTCGCCATCTCGTGCGGAGATCGCGGTGCACGTCGGTGCCATGCTGGCATTGATACTCACTGGACTAATTGGCTCGTGGTTGCACATCCAGGAGAATTTGACGGCGGGCGGACAGTTCGTAGCAGAGCGTTTCATCCGCGGCGCGCCGTTCCTGGCACCGCTGCTTTTCGCCAATATGGGCGCACTCGGTTTGATCGCACTACTGGATCCACACGAAGAATAACCCCCACCTCACCAGTCCCCGGCAGCTCGCCAGTGCCGGGGACTGTGTTACCGCAGTCATTCTTGAATTCCCTCGACGATTTTGTCGTACAGCTCACATCGTCAACCCTCGCCGTGTTTCTTGCGACGAGAACCTGGGAAAAGGTGCAGAGCTAACCCGATTGATGTAGTCGATCTCGATTCCTAAGATTCAGTTCCTGATTGTGCATTCTGAACACTAATCTCAAGCAGCTAAAAAGACCGATCCCCAGCAGTGCTGCCCCACCGCCTAAAAGAGGTTCACGCAGGACCATGACCCAATTGAAGCCTTCATGCACATGTGAACCACCCACCCAAATCGCCGTAGAAAGCACCAGAGCGCCAGTAAGTATTGCGGTCAACCCCGAGGCGATGCTTTGCGCCTTTTGGTCATCGCCTTTCGTAAAACTGACGCGCTCCCGGATACCCGGCAGACGGAGTAAAAGGAAGAGTATCAATGTCAGTGCGTTAATGTACAGTTTCATGTTTGCCGGTACAGCTTTACCACGCAAGACCAACGAAGCGATCACCTGCACCGCACCCACAGCGGTTCCCGCGCCCAATAGAATGACGGCATTCCGGTAGACGGTCTCTCCTCCTCTAGTGAGCTTGATCGTCGCCCATACGCCTGCCAGACCTAGCGCGATCGTCACAATCATGATGATCTGATACAACCATTGGTAATCCAATAATGCCCACATTGGCGGGTATTGCTTAGTCAGAAATGCAGCACAGACGGTCCCAATGCCTCCAAGGATATTCATCGCCGCTGTCAAGCCCATAAACACGATCGCCACAACCTTCAATATTTTGCCTAGATTATCCTTCACGATGATTGACCTCCCATGTTTTCCGAGTTCATTCCTCAACAATCGCCTGGCCCAACTCAAATACGGGTGTGTGGAAAAGAGCTTTAACAGCACATAATTTGTCTTCTGACCCTTCATCAGTAAGGGTCCGTGATTTCTGTCGTTCGATACATTCGGGACAACGCGGCTGCGGCGGGAAGACCGGCACGCTGCAGCACTCGCACCGTGTCCCTTCTAGCCGGTACCTCGCCCGTCGAGAGCGCCAATGCATCGCGTTTACCCTATTCGCCACAGCCCTATCCAATCTCAAGATGAGCCGAAACAAATTTTGAATAATAAGCCAGTCCTGCCATGAAGAGCCCTGCCCCGATCGCCAGGTAAAGGCCAGCCAGCCACGTTCTCGGCATGGAGGTGGACTTTAAAACAACCCCGAGCGTCATCATAAAGATCACAAGCGGGTAACTGGTCCACGATTGAAAGGCAAACAGGCACGCTTTCTCAGGCAGCGATCGAATCCGTTCTACATTCCTAAATGCCATCCGGCGGAAGAAATATCGAGTTGCAATTCCAATAAGGAAGCCGATCCCCAGGAAAGGCAGGCTTGTCAGCCATCCTGACGTCGAGGACCAGAACCAACTCCAGCGCATCAGCATCAGCCCAACACCGCACCATATCAAACCTGCACAAAAAAGAAGCCATTCTCTGGGCACTGCCGGTTTCCATTCCTTCATGTTTTCGACGATCCGAGACACCTTCATGGCTGGTTGCACCCTAACCGTTAGAAAGCTTCCACCGATAGCAGTAGCATTGATCCGAGCATGTATAGTGAGGCGTACTTGAAGAGCCTGAATTGGAGCTTTGATGATGGCCGGAGCAGTGAGAAGAGTGCCAACACCAGCAAACCTGCGCTGAGCACGCACAGCAGCCGCAGATAACCCCAGGTTATCCCAATACCGATTGCGGATAGGCCGATTGCCACAGCTGCCAGCAGTGAAGATAGCGCGATCACACGCTGTGTTATTTGATCACCATAGCGTGAGGGAAACGTTGGTATCGCGGCCCGAGCGTAGTCATCTTTATAGCGCAGGCTGAACGTCAAGATGTGTGTCGGTATCCAGAACAAAACCGCAAATGTGAGCGAAATACCGACCCAATCGATTGTGCCCAAACCGAGCGTGCGACCGGCCAGCACCGGCATGCCCCCGGCGATTCCTCCCCAAACGATGGACCACGCTGTGCGGCGTTTCAGCAACATAGTGTAAACAACGACATCAAAGAACCATCCAGCGAAGACGACTAACCCAAAAAGACCATTCATACCAGTCGCCCAGATTACCCCCGCCAGACTCAAGCTGCTTCCCAACACGAGCCCTTCGCGTGTCGAGACAGAGCCAACGGGCAAAGGGCGCAGGCATGTACGCTTCATTTTTGCATCGATATCCCGGTCGTAAACCATATTCATGACGGTCGAACCGCTGATAGCGAGAAACAAACTTCCTGCCAGGCCAATCATGGTCGTCCAATTCAGTACCGGGCAACGGGCAGTCATGTATCCAGCCAGACCGGTGAAAAGAAGCAACCCAGTTTGCAGGCTCTTGATCAGCGGCCAATAGCGCTTCAAACTCGTTCTGATCCTTTTCATCTTGACGACATCCTCTCCGAAATTAGAGCCTCACTTAACACAGCGGAAACCGACACCGGGACCGTAGTAATAGGGTGCGGCGCTGTTCCGCATCCACACCCGCAGGTAGTAGGCGTAATCCATCTTGCTTCCACCGCGCATATAGCGGTAATGCTGATCCTCGTAGACGTTAGCCGTCCACTGCCAAACGTTGCCAGCCATATCATAGAGACCGTATGGGCTGGAAGAATCCAGGGTTTCAAAGCCGGCATACGTGCTGCCGTTATAGAAACCTACCGGTGTGGTGTCCCCCAATTTCCCAAAAGTCTTCTCGAAGATGTCATGGCTGCTGTAAAAATTGGCATTGTTGTTTTCGATCTCCCAACCCCAGGGATAAGGTCTTGTATCCTCGCCGCGAGCCGCTTTCTCCCACTCCAGCTCGGTGGGCAATCGCCAACCGTAAAATTCACAGTAACCTTTCGCCCCAAACCAGGTGACGTTCACCATCGGGTGATTGGCATAACCCTCAAGCGGGAGGAAACCGTCCTCCGTCTCCACAATGCGCAGACCGGGTTCGTCTAAGGATAGGTGCATCCAGTCACCTGCTTCGACGCGCTCCTCGTGTTCATACGCGTCAAATTCGTCTCCGGGGTAGTATGCGACGATCTGTTCGCCCTGTCTCTCTATCCAACCTGCATCCAGAGCTT
>JASFLN010000256.1:0-3749 GCA_050118075.1 Anaerolineales bacterium | reverse complement strand
ACTCTGTAAGCCAACTGCAAGGTCAAACGCGTAACGCGCGGTGCTAAAGTGAGTTAACGTGGCTTGCATGCCAACCGACCATCGGTCGGGCACTGCAGCATGTGGGCGATGCGTCACCCGGGCGAATTGAGGGATCCGGTGGCGCAGTCAGGCAGCGGGGCGGAGATCGCATGGACGCTTGGATCGGAAATATCGTCGGCAATTACCGTATCCTGGATTGGATCGGCCAGGGCGGTATGGCCACGGTTTATAAAGCCTGGGACCTTGAGCGCAAGCGCCTGGTGGCGTTTAAGGCGCTCTTTCCATTTTTAACCAACGACCCCAGCTTCCGCTCCCGCTTCGAACGTGAGGCTAAGATCCTCCACCGACTGCGGCATCCCAACATCATCCCGTTGTTGGACTTCGGTGAGGCGGAGGGCTTGCTCTACCTGGTGATGCCGTACATCACGCTGGGGTCATTGCGCGATCGCCTCGACGAATCTTCTGTGACGGTTGAGCAGGGTTCCAAGATCATCCGCCAGATTGCCTCGGCACTGCAGTTTGCGCATGATCGCAAGATCATTCACCGTGATGTCAAACCGTCCAATATCCTCATCGACGATAACTTCAATGCCTGGCTCTCGGACTTCGGTTTCGCACGCATGCACGATGCATCGATGAGCATCACGGGCTCTACGCTGGTTGGCACGCCGGCTTACATGGCTCCTGAACAGATCCTCGGTCACACCACGACTCCCAGTTCAGACCAATACGCGCTGGGCGTAGTGCTTTATCAGCTCGCTACCGGGCATTTACCTTATGAAGCGGATACGCCCATGGGTTTAGCGTTGAAGCATGCGACCGAGCCACTGCCACGCCCGCGTGCGGTTAACCCGAAGCTGCCGGACGCAGTGGAAGAAGTGATCATCCGGGCGCTCTCAAAGGACAGCAATTTTCGCTATCCGACTGTGACCGCGTTCAGCGATGCCTTTCAAGCAGCGCTCTACCAGATTTACGACGCGCGCAGCGGTAAATTGAAATCCGGCAGCATCGGACCGCCCCCATCACAAATTCTGGAGCCGGTGCGCGAAGCTTTGACCTCACTTACCATGCCAGTCGTCAAGACGATGAAGCACAGGCGGGTGCTGCCCTGGGTCGCCGGTCTGCTCCTGCTGATGCTCCCTGTCACCGCGCTGGCGTTCACCATTTTCAATCCAACCAGACCTAGCGCAGTGGCCCAGGTGATCGATACTACGCCGCAGGATGTTTTGCTTCAGCAGACCGCGGATGTTCTGGAGGCAGACATAGCAAGCCAGTCGGGAGATGACCCGCAAGGGGAAGGTGCGGTGGAGACTGCGGTCGCAGCGACGATGGATGCGTTGCAGAGAACTCCAGGTACACAGGCTGCATCGGGCGCGGGCGGCACTCTGGAGATCACTGGAACGATCACCGTCTTTTCTTCAACACAGGTTGGGACCATAACGGCTACTACGGGTTTGCCCGGTAGCACACTCTTGCCCAGCGCGTCCCCCACGAAGAACCCGGCAGGGACGAGCAGCTTGCTGCCATCACCTACGGGCGTTGGCATTGTCCCCTCACCAACCCCTAATCCGCCGGCTTCGCCCAGCAGCTCACCGACCAGCTCGCCAACCTCAGCTCCACCGCCGACGGACACGGACGAGCCGCCTGCTCCAACCAGCACCAATCCGCCTGCTCCAACAATTGCACCCACGGCGACGAATCCACCCGCAGACCCCTGCGCAGCACTCTCGATCGGTGGATTTAACCGTGACGGGAAAACAGTTGGTTGGAGCTTGACGAATGACAGTAGTTCGTCACAGACCGTCAAGAGCATTCATCTCACCTGGCCGGGTGATAATCAAGCGCTCTTCAAAGTGGATCTCTCTGGCTCAACAGTCTGGGTGGGTGACGAGCCTGTTTCGCCTACCTCGATCAGCGCCTGGATTGGTGGGGAGACCAGCCGCACATTCACGGGCGGACAGCCCATTCAATTCCGGTTCAAAGCCAATGCGGTGGATGGGAGCTACGGATTAGTTGTGGACTTTGTCAGCGGATGTCGCCTGAGCCGGTAAGGGAAAATACACCCAATTGAATTAACCCTCAGCGGATGATCCCCGGTCGAGCTCGGCGTCCCGGAAAGAGCGTGGATCTTCAATGGGCTCAATATGTGTGAAGATCGTGGCCGTGGGGAGCGCATGTCTGAGATCGGATTCAATTCCCTCCAGCAAATCATGCCCTTTTTGGACCGACCATCGCCCTGGGACCTGGACGTGGAGCGAGACGAAGCTGCGGGATCCTGCCTGTCGCGTGCGCAGTGCGTGGTGGTGGACGCCCATATCTTCATACTGGTCGAGGACCTGCTGGATCTTCTGCAGATCCTCTTCAGGCAAGGCGGTGTCGATCAAGCCGTAAGCAGACCGACGTAAGAGCATGAAACCTGTACGAGCAAGAAGCGCTGCTACAATCAACGCCACAATCGGATCGAGAATCTGCCAGCCCGTGATCCAGACCAATCCGACACCGGCAAGCACACCCGCAGAGGTCCACACATCGGACAATAGGTGCTGTCCGTCAGCTTCGAGCGCGATCGAACGTTCACGCCTACCCACCCGGAGCAGGATCAGCGCCACGATCAGGTTCACGATCGAAGCCATCGATGAAAGTAAAAGACCAATGCCCAGGTGTTCGACCGGCTGCAAATCAAGGAGCCGTTGAGCGGCTGTGATGATGATGGCGATTGCAGCCAGGCTGATCAATCCACCTTCTGCTCCGCTGGAGAGATATTCCACCTTTTGGTGCCCGTAGGCATGCTCTTCGTCCGGTGGTTGTGAGCCGATATGCAGCGCCGCTAACGCTGTGAACGCGGCTGCCAGGTTGACACCAGACTCCAGCGCATCCGAAAGAAGCCCGACGGATTGGGTGACCAGGTAGCCACCGGCTTTGATGCCCATCGTCAGGAATGCCGCACCAATCGAGAGCCAGGCGTAGCGGGTGAGGGAGGGCTGCTTTTTCATACTGCTGGCGATTCTACCATTGAGGGGTAAGCGTTTAACTTAGGACAGTGGTGAAAAGGAACAGCGCAGCGAATCCGACCACAATCGTCAACCAGGTATTTTTTGTCCACCAGGCTGTGATTGCGGCGACGCAACCGGCCAGAAATTGTGGTTGCTCCCAGCTGAAGCTGCTTATCTCCCCGATCCATGCGGGTGTAATGATCGCGGCTAGCACGGCGGTTGGCACGAGACGCAGACTGCGACGAACTTTCTCAGGCAGTCGATCAGGATCCAGAAAGAAAAATGAAATACGGGTCAGATAGGTGACCAGCATGCCCCCGATGATGATAGCCCAGTAGTCGAGGCGTTCGTAACTCATCATGGCTGTGTGTCGCTTTGCGATAGGTCCTTCTCTTGCAGCCAACCCCCGATGAATAGAGCTGCCAGCACAGAGATGAACAAACCGGTTGAGAGCGGCAGGTTGATCAGCAGCACCGCTAAAACACCGGCTGATAATGCCGTCACCCAGGCGGCACGAGTTTTTAAATTCGGGGCGAGGATGGCCATAAAGGTCAGCGGCAGTGCGAACTCAAGCTGCCAGCCGGGGGGAATCATCGCTCCGGCGGTGACGCCTAACAAGGTGCTGATCTGCCATGATCCCCATAATGTTAGTCCCGTGCCCAGAAAATACCAATGGTCCTCTTTGGAATCAGGCTGCTGGTATCGTAGTGAGCCAATCGCAAATGCTTCGTCGGT
>JASFLN010000255.1:0-3750 GCA_050118075.1 Anaerolineales bacterium | reverse complement strand
CGATCGTGCCAGTGCCACGCGCTGACGCTCACCACCGGAGAGCGCATCCACGTTGCGATCCTCAAACCCGGCCAGCCCTACCAGATCCAGAACCTGGGTCGTGCGCGCTTTGATCTTTTCAGCGTCCATCGATTGCATGCGCAGTCCAAATGAAACATTCTCAGCGACATTCATGTGGGGGAAGAGCGCGAATTCCTGAAACATCAATCCAAATCTGCGCTCATGCGGAGGGATGGGAGCGAGATCAATGCCCTTCCACGCTACGCGGCCCTCATCGGGCAGCTCAAGCCCGGCGATGACATGCAGCAAGGTCGATTTCCCACAACCGCTTGGTCCCAGCACGGAAAGGATTTGCCCTTCCTGCAGATCAAAACTAACCCCCTCCAGCGCAGTCGTGTTTCCGTATTGCTTGTAAATGTTGCGTACTTGCAGTCCGTCCAAAGTTATCTTTCCCTTGTTGAGTTAGAACTCCCCGATATCCGCAACTCTGAAGCGTTCGATCAAAAGCATACCCCCAGCAGTTACAACCATCAATATGGTGCTGAGCGCCATAGCCTGCCCAAAATTGATAGCTCCCGGACGCGAAATGAAGCGGAAAATCGCAACCGGAATGGTTGGAAATTCCGGTCGGGCGACAAGCGCGGTTGCGCCAAATTCGCCCATCGAAATCGTAAAAGCAAACACACCCGCCACCAACAACGCACGTCCGATCAGGGGCAGGTCAATTGCCCTGAAAACTTGAAATGGATTCGCACCCAGGATGGCTGCGGCTTTGTGCAGTCTTGGCTGGATACTGCGCAGTGCAGGAGTCAGACTGCGGACGACGAATGGGAATGCCACCAACGTGTGAGCGATAGGCACAAGGATGGGTGAGGCGCGCAGGTTGAGAGGTGGAGAATCGAGCGCCACGATAAAACCCAACCCCAGGGTGACTGCGGAGGTACCGAGTGGCAGCATGAGCAGCGGATCGAGTATGCGATTAACAGATGAGTTTTGTCCACGCGCCAGTGCCCACGCTGCAGGTAACCCGATCGCGAGTGCCAGAATCACGGTCGCCGCTGCGTAGACAAGCGAATTGCGGATCGCAGCGGCGGGGGTGACGAAGAAGATCGAGCCCTGGGGGTTTTCGTTCAGTTCAAGGTAATTATTCAGCGTGAAACCCTGCTCGACCTGTTGGCCGCGTGGCGCGGTACCGAAGCGTGTAAATGATCGTGCGGTGAGCCCGAGCAGCGGCGTGATCAGCAGAGTGACCAGCAAGAGCACGTTGATCGCCACCGCGATCTTCTCGACCCTGCGTCTGGGAGGCTGTTGAGTGACCTCCCGAGCACGCATCTCGAGCGGGCGTGACAGTCCGGTGCTTAAACGTGTGTACACGACGGTTAAGACCAATGTGCACAGCAGCTGCAACAGCGCCAGGGTAGCTGCAGTGGGCAAGTCAAAAAGGCTGATCGTCTGGTAGTAAATTTCGACTTCAAGTGTTGAAAAACGGGGTCCGCCCAGGACGAGGATCACCCCGAAGGATGTGAAGTTGAAAAGAAAAACAAGCAGTGCTGCGGCGGCGACCGCGGGTGAGAGCAGCGGCAGGGTGATCTTGCGCAGCACCTGCCAACGATTTGCGCCCAGGATGCGTGCCGCGTCGCCAAGATGGGGGTCAAGATGAGACCAGAAATCTCCGACCATGCGCAGGACAATGGTTGTGTTGTAGAACACATGGGCGGTCAGGATCGCGGTGATGGTATTTGCGAAGCCAATCGGAGGCGTTGCAAGGTCGAAGAGCTGCATCAAACCCAGATTGACCCATCCGCGTGGTCCGAGCAGTGCGTTAAACGCAGCTGCGACGACAAGCGTTGGAAGGACAAACGGTATGCTTGTTAGAGCACGCAGGAACTGTTTGCCGCGGAACCGATAGCGAGCAAACAGGTAAGCTCCTGGCAGTCCGATCAGCAGGGTGATAAACGTCGAGACGGTGGCCTGCCATGTTGTGAACCAAAGCACCGCACGGGTCCGCGCGGCGCTGAGGGTTTCCAAGAAGGTCAGCAAGGCACCGCCTTCGGCACGTGCGAAGCTCACCGAGGTGATGCTCAGCAGAGGGTAAACATAGAACAAGCCAAGAAAAATCAGCGGCAGAAGCCAAAGCGCAAATACGAATGCGTTGCGGCTATTCTGATCTGCCGCAATTCCTGTCAGGCTGTTTTTTTCATTCTGCTTGTTTATTGGAGAACGGTCTCGTTCCATGCCTGGATCCACATTTCGCGATTTGCATCAATGCTTTCAGGGGTCACCTCAGCAGTTTGTTCCGGGATGACCAAGTGTTTTGCAAATACCTCCGGAAGCTCGGCATCGGGATTAACCGGGAAGACAAACATATTCAAGGGCATGTCTTCCTGAAATGTGGGCGAGAGCATGAAATCGATCCAGGCGCGGGCAAGCTCGGGTTTATCCGTGCCTGCCAATACGCCTACAAACTCGATCTGACGGAAGCAGCTGCCATTCTTATGGACCACACCGGTGGGCGGTTCCTGCATGGGTTCTTCCGCAAAGTAAACCTCAGCCGGAGGGCTTGAGCCGTATGACAGGACGATTGGGCGCGTACCACCATGCACGCTGAATTCGGAATAGTACGCGGTCTCCCAGTCGTTCACCACCAGAACGTCATTGGCGACAAGGTCTTCCCAATAAGAGAGATAATCCTGCTCGCCGTAGTAACCGATCGTCGCCAGTAGAAAGGCCAGTCCTGGGGAGGAGCTCGCGGGATTGGTTACTGCCAGCAGTGCCTTGTACTCAGGCTTGACGAGATCGTCGAGATCCGCAGGCGGTTGTGCATCCAGCCCCTCAAAATACACTTTATCGTAGTTCAGGCACACATCGCCGTAGTCAACGGGCAGAGCCCTATTCTGCGGGTCCAATTTGAAACGATCTGGGATGACATCCAATATGGGCGAATCGTAGCGTTCAAAGATGTCTTCCTGCAGGGCACGGCTCAAGAAGGTGTTGTCCACCCCATAAAATACATCGGCCAGCGGATTCTCTTTCGAGAGGATCGCTTGATTCAGTGCAGTGCCGCTATCGCCAGCTTTAAGGAATTGAACCTTAGCGTTGTATTGCTCTTCAAAGATCGCCACGACATCCTCCGAGACCTCCACGGAATCATGCCCCATGATGGTCAGGGTCTCAACTTCGCCGGAAGATGTTCCATTTGCTTGTATTGCAGCGGTGCCATCCCCCGTCTCAGGAGCGCCAGCTGACGGACCACAGGCGGCAATCAATATGCCTAGGATCATGACGATAAGGATCCATAGTCTCATTCTCTTCTCCATCGAAAACTCCCTTTCAGGCATCAAGCGATTCATATCCTGCATCAACGGTGACACAGACAAGCAAACCTTCGGCGACGGAAACAGACGCACTATTCGAGTTTAAAACGTTGCTGACGCCCCGGGTGACACCGTATTCAAGTGTTCCATCAATCAGTTCATACTCAAGCCCCTTAGTGGTGATTCCTCTGGTTGTGCCATGGATCGGGATCAAGGAGACCACCGTGCCGGGCACGCCGTGAATTTCCACGGTCTGCCCGGATGTAATTAATTCAATTTGCTGCAGGCCATCCAGCAGTTTGATGCGAGGGCCGCGAAAACGATCTTGGGAAAGCAGAAGAATATTGGCCAGTGTTTGATCCCAGCGCCCGCCCAAACCACCCAGGATTAATATCTCATTTGGATCGCGGCGGGTTGCGACTTCGAGCGCAAGTTC
>JASFLN010000254.1:0-3762 GCA_050118075.1 Anaerolineales bacterium | reverse complement strand
TTGTTGGAGCTGGGAAGTATCCGCTTGGAGTAGGAGTATAATCCCGCCAACTAGCGGGCCTTCATCCAAGCAAAGGAGTCCAACCATGGCCGATCCCCGTCTAACCAACCTGGCGCGTATCCTGGTGGAATATTCCACCAAAGTTAAAAAAGGTGATCGCGTTGCCATCTTTACCCAACCTGTGGCGATGCCGCTTGTAGAGGCCATCTATCGGCAAGTACTTAAAGCAGGGGGTTATCCCTATGTACAGCTTGGCGGTCTGCGTTCACGCGTCGAAACGGAGGAACTTGAATACCTGCTCTTCACAGAAGGCTCTGATGAACAGATTCAACATGTCAATCAATTTGAGAAGCAGATCCGTGAGGACTTCGAAGTCTTTATCTCGCTGTACAGTCAGAGTAATACGCGCGGCTTGAGCAGCGTCTCACCCGAAAAACAACGTATGCGTGCGCTGGCATATAAAGATGTTGTGCGTGCGTACCAGGAGCGGAGCGCCACCAGAGACCTACGCTGGGTCCTGTCGATGTATCCAACGGCAGCTTATGCCCAGGACGCTGAAATGAGCCTGGAGGAGTTTGCTGATTATGTTTTCAGCACGACTTATGCGGACTCAAAGGACCCTATCGGGGCATGGCAGCGCATTCACGATGAGCAGCAGAAGCTCGTCGATTGGTTAAAAGGAAAGAAGAAACTGGAAGTTAAGGGGCCCAATGTAGATCTTGAACTTTCGATCGATGGGCGCGATTTCATCAACTCCGACGGTGAGCGCAACATGCCCAGCGGGGAAATCTACACCAGCCCGATCGAGGACTCGACGGAAGGCTGGGTGCGCTTCAGCTATCCAGCCATTCGGCAGGCGCGTGAGGTTGACGGGATTGAGCTTACCTTTGAGAAAGGCAGAGTTGTTAAAGCCTCGGCGACAAAAAACGAAGACTTTTTGCGCAACATGCTCGATACCGACGAGGGTGCACGCTACCTGGGGGAGTTCGCGATCGGCACAAATAAGCGCATAGACCGGTTTATCAAGAGCATTCTCTTTGACGAGAAAATTGGCGGTACGATCCACATGGCGGTTGGTTTCGGTTTCCCGGAGATCGGTGGGAAAAACGTCAGCGCCATCCATTGGGACATGATCTGCGATATGCGCGATGGCGGTCAGATTCTCGCTGATGGAGACCTGATCTATGAGTCGGGTGAATTCAAGATTTAAAAAGGGTGGAATAGCTTCCAGATGCTGAGGTGTCTACAGTGATAGACGATCGAATCTCTAAAATGGCTAAATTGCTGGTTCAATACTGTGTGGGCATTCAGCCGGGAGATCGTGTCGGTTTGATGGCTTATACGGAAGCGTCCCCGCTTGTTCTGGAACTTCAGCGTGAAATCGTGAAGGCTGGCGGGCACCACTATACAAACCTTACGATCCCGGGATCATCGTATATCTTCTACTCCGAAGCCAGTGATGAGCAATTAGCGCATATTCCAGAGACAACCCAACTCTATTATTCGGAGTTCGAAGCACTTATTGCGATCGATAGTGTCAGTAATACCAGAGAATTAAACTCCATCGACCCGGAGCGACAGGCTATCCGGGCTAAAGCCTTTGCACCGCTTATGACGCGATACATGGAGCGAACTGCAGCTGAGGAATTCAAGTGGGTTCGTACGGTTTATCCGACATCCGCATTGGCACAGGATGCAGAAATGTCGCTGGTTGAATATAAAGATTTTATCTACTCTGCAATGTATCTTGAAGACGATGACCCAATTCAGTCCTGGCGTTCTCAGCACGAGTGGCAGCAAAAGCTTGTGGACTGGCTTCACGATAAAAAGGAACTTGTCGTGGAGGGACCTGATGTTGATCTGAGGCTCTCGATTGATGGGCGCAGGTTTATCAATTCTTCCGGGAAACTCAACCTGCCTGATGGCGAGATCTTCACCAGCCCGATTGAGGATTCGGTAAACGGATGGATCCGTTTCGCCTACCCAGCAATCGATAGTGGCAGAGAGATCTCGGGTGTCGAACTAAAGATCGTGGACGGGAAGGTTGTTGACGCATCGGCTCAGAAAAATGAACAATTCCTGAAATCGACACTTAGCGTGGATGAGGGCGCCTCCATCATCGGAGAATTTGCTGTTGGTATGAATAAAAACATCGATCGCCATACAAAGAACATTTTGTTTGATGAAAAGTTAGGTGGAACGATCCACTTGGCGCTTGGCGCTGGTTTCCCCGAGGTTGGTGGCAGGAATGTGAGTGGCGTTCACCTGGATATGATCTGCGATATGTCGGACGGCGGAAGGATCACTGTGGACGGAGAGCTTTTTTACGATTCTGGGGAATTTTTAGTACTGGAAGAGTGAGAGCGGACCCGTAATGTTGACCTGTTCAGTGAAGAACCAGCGACTTTCGATTAAAGACATGATTCCTGTGTATAGGCATGAATCAAAGCATTTACAGTCCTGGGTAGATGTGCCGCACCCCAACCAGAAAAATTAATCTCCACAACCTTTACATATGACGCTGTCGGAGTGCATCACGATGCGCCCCGACGATTTATTCATGATCTTCTTAGCTAGTTGAATAGTGTTCAGCTTTGCGAATGCGATCGCGCAGAGGTGGGTGGCTGGCGAACAGCAGTACGACCCAACGGGGTGGATCGACTTGTGCCAGATTCTGATTTGCTAGGCGTGTCATCGCGCTGGCAAAAGCTTCCGGATCCGCCGTTTGGTTAAGCGCGAAATCGTCGGCCAGCGATTCTCGCCAACGTGAATACAAATTGGTGATTGGCATGCTGATCAAGCCCACGAGACTGAGCGCAAGCATCAGGCCAGGCAAGCCGGCCGGATCGTGCACAGACTGCAGCCCGAAGGTCTCCACAGCCCAAATAAGGACTTGTGCGCCGATATAAAACGAAATGAAATTGAATGCGGTCTGAGCAGCGATCCCCAGGGGGATGTCCCGATGCACGTGGTGGGCAAGTTCATGCGCCAGGATGGTCTCAATTTCGTCGGGTGTAAAGTTCTCGATAAGTGTGTCACCCAAAATGATCCGGCGAGTGCGGCCCAGCCCTGTGAGCGCGGCGTTGGCTGCTTTGGTGCGTCTGCTCATGTCCATCTTGTAGACACCCTCCACATGGGCACCCACCTTTTCGGCCAGTTTGATGAGACGATCGGCCAGGTCCTGACGGTCATCAGACAGTGGTTTGAACTCGTAAAAAATGGGCATCAGCAATACCGGTGCAAGGCTCGCAAGTACGACACCAAAGAACGTATAGCCAGCTGCCGCCCAGAGCCACCATGCGTCACCGGAGACACGCAGCAGCGTGTAAAGACCGAGCAGCAGTGGGAGTCCAATCACGATCGAAACCAGGCCGCTTTTCACACCGTCCCAAACCCATTCTCGAAAGGACTGCGTGGATTGATCGTAGCGGTGTGGAAGGACGAAACCGGAGTAGTAGTCCAGCGGCAGCGTGAGGATCGACCACGGCAGACCGAATCCCATCGTGAATAGCACCAATTGCAGGGTCCAATGAGGTTCGAATGGTAGCAAACCTCCACTTGCACGGCTGTTCAACACAGAACGCAGATCCGTTGCCCATCCTAAGAGGATCCAGAGCAGGATGTACGCAGCTCCGCCGATGAGTTGTATGATCATCAAGCGCCGACGGATGCGGGCGTACTCACGCGCCGTGTCCTGTCGGCTTTGATCCAGTATGGCAGTTGCTTCCGTTTGCATGTGAGCATTTTACCGCGCAGCTGGCG
>JASFLN010000253.1:0-3766 GCA_050118075.1 Anaerolineales bacterium | reverse complement strand
CGCCACACAGCGTAGCGTGAGGTCAGGTGCACTAGAGGAATCGAGCGTTGGCCCTGAATAAATGCCTCCGGGAGAGCCTTCCGGAAACTCTCCGCATCGTTGAAAATTGGCATCACAAGCGTCGCCCTTCCAACTTCAAGAGGCGCATGTGCGTCGGAACCTGCAGCTCCCGGTAAGCCAGCCCGG
This sequence comes from Anaerolineales bacterium, assembly GCA_050118075.1. Lineage (GTDB taxonomy): Bacteria > Chloroflexota > Anaerolineae > Anaerolineales > E44-bin32 > E44-bin32. The sequence continues at coordinate 3,580 of JASFLN010000253.1, read as the reverse complement.
TCTGCCAGTTCGGCGGCTTCGAGATTGGGCCGATCGGTCCATGTGCGGGCATTGAGGACTTCAAGCATATCCAGGCGGGGTAGCAGATCCTCAAGCGTATCAAGATTCCAGCTGCATCCGCGTGTTGGGTCGAAGGGGTGTGAAATGCTGATCACCGCGCCTTGATCCTTCAAGCGCTCAACAACCTCCATCGGGGGCAGCCCTTCTGGAATTTCATCTGTCATGAAATAGCCCAGGATCTCACCTTCAGTGGTCAGGATTTCCTCACCGATGATGACGCGTTCTGGTGCCAGTCGCGAGGTCTCCATTGCCCCAGCGATCGAGTTGTGATCCGTGATGGCGATGCGATCAACGCCGCGTCGATTGCAAACTTTCAAGATCTGCTCCGGAAGCATCAAGCTGTCGCTGGAATGGTAGGTATGGCAGTGCAATTCAACGTTGTAAGTGTTTGCTGACATCAGTTTGGATAAGTCTCCTGGCTTTCTTGGAAAGGGGCGGATTGCGGTGGAATGCTGGGTTCAAGCAATAACAGATCACGGGAAAACAGCCAGACGAACAAACCCAGGGTTACTCCAAACCAGAGGGTGCCCAGTCGAATGAGCAATGTCGCAGCGGCCGAGGTGCTGGTTTCAAGACCGAGTGTCAGTGTAAGCATGCCCGCAATGCTCAATTCAGCTGCGCCAAGGCCGCCAGGTAGAGCAGAAACCGCGCCGATGATGGTCGAGAACGAGAGCACAAATACGGCTAGAACAAAGGTCTCACCGCTTGCAGGTACACCCAAGCCAAGCAGCACGAGATACATAGAAATGCCCTCGCCGAGCCATGCCACGGTCCCCAAACCTACTGAGATTAAAGTCGAGCGCGGGCGAAATAATGAATAGGTACCTTCGTAAAATTCAAGTAAGTGGTGCTGGAGTCTTTTGATTATCGGTATCTTACCCAGCAAATGGAGGATCCAGAGGGCAGCTGGGCGGATCTGTGAGACTAGGATCCCAATCATGAGAAATGCAAAGACTGCCGCGAATGCTGGCCAATAGCGTGGATATGCAATCACCCCGAGAGTGGACAGAAGGAGCACAGCTAAGCCATCGCTAACACGTTCCGCCAGAACGACGGGTACACCGCGAGCGACTGGGATACCCCATTCACGGTTGATCCATACGCCCTTAAGTGCCTCACCCACCTTGCCTGGAGTGACAGCCAGTGGAAAACCGGCAACAAACAGCTGCAGGCTGCGTTGAATTGAGAGTTTCTGGACACCGATCTGGCCCAGGAAATAATGCCATTTTAAGAAGCGCAGTGTGTAGTTAAATAACGTGCCGAGCAGGATCAGCGGGGTTAAGAGCCAATTAAACTTATTAAGATGGGCGCTAACCTGGCGGAGGTCACCCAATAGGGTTAAGCCCAGGATGACGACGAAACCAAACGCAAGGCCGGCAAGCAGTCTTTTACGCAGATCTTTCATCAACTACCGCGCAGCAGGATGATGCCTCCGATGGCGGCAGCGGCGAGGATCGTCAATCCGACGACGGCTTGAATGACGGTCTTGGGTTCCATGCCTGGCATGACCACTTCGCCGTCTCCGTACTCCTTGAAAAGCTGTCCCCAAGGGGTATCAAGTGCCGATTGGACCCGCTTACGACCGACGAATGGGTACCAGTAAACATTGTGGTAGAAGTTGCTCGCAAAATAGGACCATGGAACAAGTGGGCTCTGCAGAAGGATTTTCTCAAACGGTTTGAGGGGACCGTGATAAATCAATTTCTGGCCCGTGCTGGCGAACGTGTCTTCCTGTATGAAATTCCAGGGTTCTTCTTGCTCGATATCGTACCCGACGATCTCAATTTGGGATGGATCACCGATACCAAGACCGAGTTCGTGCGCCCGACGGATGAAGCGGATTTGCATAGGATCAAAACCCTGCAGTTTGGCAGAAATGGCGTCAATCGCCACCTGATCAGCAGAGGCAAGCAGTATGTCCTTCTGGTGCCAGCGCATGGCGCGCGGACCAGGACCATCACCCGCAAATGTGCCATCCATGAGGGCAAAAAGACCGGGATGGATCTCCCGCTGAATGCTCAACAAGTCCACGAGAGTGTCGTGGATGACGGCATGCGTCCAGTGCCGGTTGCGGTGTAAAAGCCCGCCAAACGCGTTCTTCATTGCGCCTGTGATGGTGGTGAAAACATGTGTTTTGACGGTAGGAAGCTGGATCATGCTCATTCCAACGAGCGCTTTCGGGATGAAGACACCCTGCGGGTAGACTTTATCCAGCACGAGCAATTCGCGTTTCTTTGGTATGTATTCAAACCACTCAAAATCTTCCTCGTACAAATAGATGCAGGGAATGTCGTACTTGTCGGTCACGAAGCGGTGCTTATTGTTAAACTCTCCAACGCTTGTGTCCACAACCACCGTATCGTTGTGCACACCAACAATGTCGTCATACCCGGCATGCTGCAGAGCCTTGATCGCCCCTTCGATCTGCCAGGGTGTGGATGAGCAGGCTGGATACCAGGTCTGCCATGAGATATTTATTTTCAAGCCGGTCTGACAATCTTTAGGTAAGACGGAGGTGAAATCCGCCATTTTCATGACCTTTTCAACGTCTTCAACGACCGACTCCGGTCTTGTCTTTAGAACAGCCACTTTCCCCTTGCCATGGAATTCAGTCATACTTACCTCCTGCTTCGATACCATTCTAACGCGTTCGATGACGTATGGGTAACGGCCAGTTTGAGCTATTCAATCCGTGAGCAGTTGGGCTTTGCATTTATCTGAGTAAAGGGGCTGCAACGTTTTCAACTCCCCGGGTTGATCATGCTACAATACACACGCATGGATACTTCAATGACACCGCCCGAACACTCTGAAGCAGGTAGAAAAAACCGGGGTATCAAACCGAACCGACGATCATTTGTCTTACAGGTGATCCTGCCTCTGATGATTGGTGTGTTGATCCTGGCGGCTGCCATCATGCTTTTATGGCAGACAGGTATCGGCACAGCCAGTGCCTGGGCAGATACCTCTTTGATCTTTCTTCTACTTCCCTGGTTGTGTGTTGGAGTGGTGCCGTTGGCTCTCCTGGCTGCCCTCTGGTACGGTGTTTTCAAGCTGACTGCCTGGCTGCCCGTCCCTCTTCGTAAAGCTCAAGGCTATATTGTCCAAGCAAGAGACTACCTGCGCAGAGGGACGGATTTGGCCCTCAAACCGATGTTCATGGCAAAAGGGGCTTGGGCTGTTGTGACTACATTTTTCCGGGGGCTGGCATCACTTTTTGGATGGAATGATGGAGAACATTATGGATGATCAAAACTGGAAAACACGAACCTACCTAACCGGCGTTATCGTCGGTGCATTGGCAGGACTGGCTGCCGCATTTGTCCTGGTTAGACGATCCGAAGAAATTGGTGAACCCGTACAGCTGGGCGCACGAGAAGGACTGAGTCTGGGTATCGGACTTTTAGGGCTTGTCAGGTCGCTTGGAAAGTTGAGCGCCGAGAGCAAAGACTAATTCTAGATTGATAAGCGTTGAGTAACATATCCTGTCAATATTTGTTGAGTCTGCTTTCGAGCAGGC
>JASFLN010000252.1:0-3783 GCA_050118075.1 Anaerolineales bacterium | reverse complement strand
CTTCGTCTGGGGCGATGGTCCGAGTCGTTGTCGAGAGCGCAAACCTCGATCAACCCGAGATTCAAGATCTACTGAATGGTGGAATTGAAGTGGTGGCGGACACTAGTGACGCACTGATGCATCATAAATTTGTCGTGGTCGACGATTGGGATGTGTGGACCGGTTCAATGAATTTCACGCTTAACGGTGCCTACCGACATGATAATAATTTACTGCATCTGCAGTCTAGCAAACTGGCGCAGAATTACCGCCGCGAGTTTGAAGAGATGTTCGTAGAAGGTAGGTTTGGACGCCTTTCCAGGCGTGATACGCCCTTCCCCACATTCCGGATCGAGGGTGCGGACGTGGAGGTCTATTTCTCACCCGATGATGGTGCACTTTCCGGCTTGCTGGATGCACTCGGTCAAGCCGAGCAGCAGGTTCTGGTGATGGCGTTTACCCTGACGACGGATGAGATCACAGAACTTCTTATTGAGCACATGGCTCATGGGATCGATGTCCGTGTGGTGCTGGATGCCGATCAGGTCCGTAACACGGGGAATGATTATGAGTGGTTGCTTGAGAGTGGAGTAGATGTGCGAACGGATAGAAATCCGTACAATATGCATCATAAAGTCATGCTCATCGATGGGGAGGTCGTCGTTACAGGATCGTACAATTTTACGCGTTCGGCTGAGGAGCGGAACGACGAAAATCTAATCATTATCAAGGATGATAACCTGGCAAGCAGCTACTTGGTAGAATTTAACCGCATCTGGGAAGCCGCGCAGTGATGAATGCGGCAAGAATGTTGGGAGTGGGACGTGGATACCGATAAATTATTCATTGGACGCCGATACGATCTGAAGAAAAGCGAGATGCTGGAAGAGCCTCTGCTCTACGATCCGGACGATCTCACCACGCATGGTGTGGTCGTGGGGATGACCGGTTCAGGCAAGACCGGGTTGTGTGTAGACATCCTTGAGGAAGCCGCACTGCAGGATATCCCTGCTTTAATCATCGATCCGAAAGGCGATATCGCCAACCTGCTGCTGCATTTCCCCGACTTGAAAGCGGAAGATTTTGAACCCTGGGTTGATCCCGACGAAGCTCGGCGAGAGAACATTTCGCCATCAGAATTAGCAGAACGAATTTCCAAGCTCTGGAATGACGGGCTTGATTCATGGGGGATCGGCAGCGAGCGCATCCAGAAGGTTATGGACGCGGTGGACTATGCAGTTTATTCACCAGGCAGCGATGCGGGCATCCCGGTCAGCATCATGGCTTCGCTCGAAGCGCCAGACCTCGAGTGGAAGGGCAATCAAGAAGCGATCCGTGAAAAGATCTCAAGCACAGTGACCGCCCTGTTAGGACTCGTGGGTGTTGAGGCGGATCCAGTGCAATCCCGAGAGCATATCCTGGTCGCCAATCTATTTGAGGGCAGCTGGAAAGAGAATCAGGATATGGATCTCACCGGCTTGATCGGGCAAATCCAGGATCCGCCGTTTAAGAAATTAGGAGCACTCGAACTGGAGAAGTTCTACCCCAAAGACGACCGCTTCAAGCTTGCCATGCAGTTGAACAATTTATTGGCCTCCCCTTCGTTTGAAGCCTGGACTGAAGGGGTACCGCTTGATATTGAACGCCTGTTGTGGACGCCCGAGGGCAAGCCGCGTCATTCCGTTTTCTACCTGGCTCATCTGCCGGACAGTGAACGCATGTTTTTCGTCACATTGCTTCTGACGGCTGTGGAAGCCTGGATGCGCACGCAGGCGGGCTCCTCCTCCCTGCGCGCGCTTGTCTATTTCGATGAAGCCCTTGGCTATCTGCCACCGGTGGCGATGCCACCCTCGAAACCGCCGCTTTTACGTCTTCTCAAGCAGGCGCGTGCGTTTGGTCTCGGGATCCTGCTGACAACTCAGAATCCTGTGGATCTGGATTACAAAGCGCTCAGCAACGCGGGGACGTGGTTTATTGGAAAGCTGCAGACGGAACGCGATAAACAACGTCTTCTGGATGGTTTGAAGAGTGTCGAAGGGGGTGAGTATGGTGTTCCGATCGAGACGATCGATCGCTCCATCTCTGCGCTGGGGAAGCGCGTCTTTCTCTTGAACAATGTGCACGAGAAGCAGCCCGAGATTTTCCACACCCGCTGGGCGATGGCTTATCTGAAAGGACCTATTACCCGCTCTCGGCTTGGGGATTTAAATCGATTAGCGGGTGTCAGCGATGGTGTGTCCACATCCAAACCGAAAAGCTCAGAAAAACCTGCTGCAGAGGGTCCTTCCGAAGTGGTATGGGAAGGGTCTTCTAAACAAATCCCCTCACCGCCAGGTAGGCTCACACAATTTTTCTTACCGAATGACTTCACCGTCTCAGCGGGTCTAAAGGCGGTTGGGGAATCGCCCGAGGGTGTCGATGTTTTAGGGTTGGTCTACAAACCCTCGGTGTTAATCCAGGCAATCGTTCGATATATTGATCGGAAGACCAACCTGGATGAGACGCAAACGGTCACCGCAATTGTTGAGGAACTCGATGCGCAGGGATTTGTGCGTTGGGATGATTGGCTTTCAGATCCGGTTGATTCCTCCAGCTTAGATACAAAACCTGCTCCCGATGCCCGCTTTGAGCAACTCCAGGGCGGTTTTGATGCCTCAAAAACGATCACCAGCCTGAAGTCTGATTTTGTCGACTATGTCTATCATGATGCCGGCCTCGAGTTGCTTGCAAACGAAGCGCTGGATTTGATTGGTAAACTGGGTGTCTCGAAAGCCGAGTTCCAAACACAGGCCGAAAGGGCAGCTGAGAAGGCGCTGCAGGAAGAGATCGCCGAGTTGGAGGAAGGCTACTCAAAGAAAGTTGAGAAGATACAGGATCGGATCAAGAAGGAAGAGCGAGAGTTGGTCGAAGATGAATCCGAATTCTCTTCTCGCCGGTTGGAAGAATTAGCCACTCACGCTGAGAACATTCTTGGTTTGTTCACTGGTTCTCGCAGTCGACGCCGTGTTTCGAGCTCACTGACCAAGCGGAGAATGACCAGCAAAGCTAAAGCTGACGTTGAAGAATCGATGGAGGTGATTGAAACTCTCCAGGATGATCTGGTCGAACTGGAGCAAGCTCTGGCTGAAGAAATGGATGAGATCGAGGAGCGTTGGGAGCAGATCGCATCTCAAATCGAAACGACCATCGTCATGCCCTATAAGAAGAATATCCGTGTGGAATTATTTGGTATCGCATGGACACCATACTGGCGTGTACAAGTCGGGCAGTCTGTTCAAGATGTGCCCGGGTTTTCAGGGTTGAATCTGTAATCGAGTACTACAATCGCCCGAGACTATTGCCTGGCAGAAGCCGTATCTTTTGATGCGGCTTCTGCACGTGTCCGCACTCGGATCCAGATGAACCAAGGGACCGCCGCGATGATCGAGACGATCGCCATCAGCATCGTCAGCGATTGCAGGTCGAATGTGGTTGAGTCCAACAACCAACCCCCCGCCGCTGAGCTCAAGGCGCTGCCCAATGTAAAAATCGCAAATTCGGTGGAGAACACACGCCCGCGCACCTCATCGGGGACCAACTGCAGAAGCAGCTGTGTGGAGAAGACCCAGTTGATGCCGCTGCCGAATGAGCGCAGTAGTGTTCCGATGAGTGTCGATCCGAAATTCGCCAGGGGGAACACGATTAACAAGCCCGCAGAAGCCATCACATAGGAGAGCAAGATCGCCAAGCGCAGAGGGCGATCCCGGTCGCCGGTAAACCGCCGCGCAATGATAGGCCCTATCCCGGTTCCGACACCGGTTACAG
>JASFLN010000251.1:0-3791 GCA_050118075.1 Anaerolineales bacterium | reverse complement strand
TACCCCGGAATCCGGTTGGCTCAAAAGGCTGGTTTTTCATTTGCGGGATTTAGTGATATGTATTATCCAGATCAGGACATTGTATTGTTGTTTGCGCAGGCTCTGTGAAAATTACTAGGTTGAATTGACCACGGTATGGTTGCGCCACTCTTAATCCTCAATCAAATCCTCACCGCCGGCAACACGATTACCGCCTTCTCTCTATTGCTGTATGCATTGACGTTCAACCTGCGGGAACGCGTGGCTCGCTCGTTGGCGATCCTGCTGGCCTGTGTCACGATCGTTTACTTTGGAGATGTGCTCGTTGCAACGGCGCCATTTGCATCTGAGAGTGAAACCTGGCTGCGGCTTCAATGGGTGGGCATCAGCTTTGTGCCGGCAGCCTATCTGCAGCTATCGGATGCGCTGCTCGCAGCGACGGGACGACCTTCCAGGGGGCGACGATCAAAAGTCGTTTTGTTCAGCTACATCCTCGGTGGCCTGGCTTTGGTGGAAGCGGCGTTTGGCCAGCGGCTTGCTGGCGGACTCCGGGTGGTAGATTCCGCCACCTATCTTCAACCGGAGCCACTTTTCTGGGTCTTCACTGCCTTTCTTGTGGTCACGATTGTGTTCGCGGGCTTGAACTTCTGGCGGGCTTATCAGCGCTGCTTGACCCGTTCCAGCCGCAGACGAATGCGCTATCTTATGGCAGGATCCATCGGACCGCTGCTGGGTTCGTTTCCTTTTTTGATGCTGGGAGGGCAAGAGTTCGTCTCCCGGTCGATCTTCTTCTGGGGTACGTTGATCGTGATCAATGCGTTTGTGGCAGTCCAAATGGTCATGATGTCGTATTCGGTGGCTTACTTTGGCGTCGCGATCCCCGACCGCGTTGTAAAAAGCCGCTTGTTTCAATGGATCCTGCGTGGACCGGTTGTCGCTTCTACTGTGTTGGCGATCACGGTGATTGTTAATCGATTGGGGGTGCTGATTGGTTACGAGAACAGCCGGGTGGTGCCGTTTGCGATGGTAGCATCGCTGTTGCTGCTGCAGTATGTGATCACCTTGATTAGACGCCCGATTGAACGCTGGTTTTTCATTGGAGAGGACCGCTACGATGTAGCCAGATTGCAACTTCTGGAGGAGCGTCTGCTCACCACCGGCGATTTGCGGCAATTTCTAGAATCGCTGCTAAACGCAACCTGCGATGTCGTCGAGCGCGAATCGGCTTTTATCGCAATCGTAGGGCCGGAGGGACTGGAACTGGAGGTTTCAGTAGGGCCGGATGACCCTCTGCGCGGGTCTGAAGAACTGCCGCCTTTTCTTGTGACTCAGGATACGATCGAATCCGAACACTTGGGCGCAGTTTTCGCCTGGGATAATTATTGGCTGCTCCCTTTGAGACTTGAAAATCCATCTGAAGTGATCGGATTTATGGGGGTTCGCAGTGATCCAGATGAAGGTCAGTTCAGCATCGAAGAGGAAGAACGTTTGCGGACATTGCTGGAGCGTGCCTCGATCGCGTTAGCAGAGAAGAAGCTTCAGCGTGAGGTGTTCGCGGTCATGGATCGTCTTGTTCCGCAGGTCGAAGCCATCCAGAAAATTAGAGCGGAGGCACGCTTCGCTGGCACGGATGTACTGACCGGACCGATTGAAGGGATTGGTAGTGAAGAGGAGTTGGCGAATCTGGTGAAGGACGCGTTGGGTCATTACTGGGGTGGCCCTCGGCTCACACAAAGTCCTTTGCTGGGTCTGCGTGTGGTGCGTCAGGCGATCGATGACCACGATGGAAATCCGGTGAACGCTTTGCGGGCGATATTGAGGTCGGCGATGGAGCAGGTTAAACCAGAAGGAGAGCGTCGTTTTACCGCAGAATGGATGCTGTACAATATTTTAGAATTGAAGTTCCTGCAAGGGCGTAAGGTGCGTGACGTAGCGGTGAAATTGGCGATGTCCGAAGCTGATCTATACCGAAAACAGCGTGTAGCCATCGAGGCGATTGCAGAAGCCATTGCAGATATGGAGAGGGAAGCTGTGGCGAATGGGGAGCTGGTGGAACAGGACACCTGATCAACTTGCCAACAGGCTGGATTCAGGTATGCTAACCTGTAGATTATGTTAAGGTAATATGGGTTGAATCTTATACATTTGGCGTGGGGTTAATGATGAATATGGAAGATGGTTCGAAGGACTTAGGGGCGGAAAAACCACCGGAGTTGGATGAATCCTGGTGGTCGGCCATTATGGCCGAAGAAGAAAAGGAAGCACGGGAGACGGTTCAACAATCGGAACCTGAGCCCGATCGTCGTGTAACCCATCCGGGCAGCCCCGAGGACTGGAGCTGGGCGAAAGAGCTCTACGAGCAGGACGATGTTGTCGAGCTGCCAGTGATCGGCTTCAATCGAGGCGGGCTGCTTGTCGAAGCTCGTGGTTTGCGCGGTTTCGTGCCTGTTTCCCACCTTGTCGCGGTTGAGCCTTCATTCACGGAAGAAGAACGCCACACTACGCTGGAATCGATGGTGGACAAGAAGGTCGCGCTCAAAGTGATTGAATACGATCCGGATCGCGGAAGGCTCGTATTTTCAGAGCGCGCCGCTTTGGCAGGCCCTGGTCGCCGAGTTGAATTGCTCACCAAACTGCACCCCGGCGACAAGGTGAGTGGTAAGGTCACCAACATCACCCGCTTCGGGGTTTTTATCGATCTTGGCGGTGTAGAGGGCCTGATTCACGTTTCAGAGCTTTCCTGGGGCAGGGTGCGTCATCCGGAAGATGTGATCGGATGTGGAGAGGAACTTGAGGTGCAGGTTCTTTCTGTGGATCGCGATCAAGATCGTGTAGCCTTAAGCCTCAAAGAGCTGCTCCCTGATCCCTGGAAGGATGTTGAAACGCGCTACAGTATTGGCGAGATTGTCGAGGGGAAGGTCACGAACGTAGTCAAATTCGGCGCATTCGTCGGCGTGGAAGAAGGTTTGGAAGGCCTGATCCATGTCTCTGAGATGGGGGATGGCAATTTTCTGCACCCCCGCAATGTTGTCCATGAAGGTGAGCAAGTCCGTGTCCGCATCATACACATCGATGCGGAGGATCGTCGTCTGGGATTGAGCTTGCGAGATGTACCACCCTCTGATCATGAAGGCAGCACAGAAGAAACGACCGAGACAGAGCCTTCGGAAGCGTTTCCTGCCCTTTGAGCGATTTGATTTATACGATTGAACCGGGCGTGATCCGATCGCGCCCGGTCATTTTTTTGAATTCTGATAAGGTACATTGGGATGGCTAAGAAACCTCAGGCAAAAAAGCAAGTAAAAGAATCATCTGAGGAATCCTTTCAAATACCGTTCCCGCAGGTGTTCTTTGAGCGCGGGATCGGGTTGTTGGATGATCTCGGCGCGATTATATTCGCTGCGGCTGGTTTGGTAGCTCTGCTGGGGTTATTTGGACTCACCGGTGGGACCTTGATCGATCCATTTGTCCTGGCTGTCACTCGCTGGTTCGGATTAGGGGCATTTTTGTTCCCTCTGGTGATGTTCCTGGCCTCATTTGTGCTCATTCAACACCGGCGTGGTCACACAATCGGCTTACCCTGGGTACGGATCATAGCGTTGGAGATCGCCGTCTTCTGCATACTCGGTTTGTTGTCCATCATCGACGGTGTCGATTTGCCACGGGCGGAAGCGGGTCTTGGGGGTGGCATTGTAGGCTGGGGTTTGGCGCGCTTGTTTGGTGACCTGCTGGGAGGTCTCGGCACGATCCTCCTCTTATCGATTATTTTATTGCCGGCGTTGTTGATCGGTCTGCATCCTTTGATGATGGCG
>JASFLN010000250.1:0-3808 GCA_050118075.1 Anaerolineales bacterium | reverse complement strand
TATCGAAGATTCAGTATTCATTGGGGAAGGTGCAACCATCGGCCCTTGCGCATATCTCATGGAAGGGTCCAGCATTGGTGATGGTGCAAGGGTTCGTGATTCGATAGTTTATCAAGGTGCCGAGGTAGGCAATGACGAAATTGTCGAGCATAAAATTGTACTTTCAAACGCGATTATTGATCTTCAAAAATCGCGTGGTAACCGCGGTCTAATTCATCGTCCGTGAGGTGAGCATATCGCTGTGTGACGGCGATGTTCTTGTGACGAGCGAGTTCCTGGGCGAGTTTCAGATTGCCCCCGGAGCCTCGCAGGACTGTCGTCACGAAGTAGTGGCGGAATGAGTGTGGCGTGATGGTTCCTGCCGCAGCTTGGCCCACCGCTTCGGTGACGCGTGACTTTACGATGGCACGCCCAGTCGTTGTAGATATCGGCAGTACCTTGTTGCCTGCACCCCGATCGTGCCGAGAAAAGACCGGTAAGGTGCCTAGCGGGCGCCCCGAATCTCCATCGTAGCTGGCGCGAGCTCGCAGGTAATCCTTCAGAGCTGCAAGTGCCCGGGATGAAAACCGAACGACGGCTTCTCGGTCGCCTTTACCGATCAATAAGGCGCGTCCCTCATTCCAATCCATATCACCACGGCGGAGATTGCATGCCTCATGCACACGCAGACCCGTATCCGCAAGTGTCAGAACAAATGATCGATCCCGAAGGTTTATCAAGCGCTGGCGCTCATCCTCAACGACCGCCATGGTCAGTTTTGAAGCATAATCAAGAACTTGCTCGATATCATTTCTCGGAAATTGGGGTAGACGCTGGCCTGGTTTTCGGCTGCGCCTTTTGATGAGCAGCCGGAGGCGCGGTAAATTGATGTCCGCTATGTGTTCTGCAGCGAGATACTCATACCATCCTGTGACCGCTGTAAGATAGAGCCGTTCTGAAGCTGGCGCATAGGATTTCAAGTCATCTGCGAATTGGGTGATCCAATCTTCAGTTGCCTGAGCTGCATTCGTTGTTTGGGGATCGATTGCCATCTCATCGAGTGAGACCAGAAAGGCATTCATCGCGTTGGTGTATGTTCGTGCGGTATTCTTGCTGCGGGACAGCAGGACGCTATCCAGATAACCGTCGATCGTATCCAGGATCGTTTTTGAGCGGCTCATCGGACTACCTCTATCGTTATTCTGCTTCGATTAATGGTTATTATAATGATACTTATCATAACCATAGGCAATATTACACAATTCTACGGATTTTTGTCAAGCCCCCTCCCTTGATCGATCGCATCCGGTTCGAGTGGTTATCAGTAGCAGAAAAGTGATGGAATGCTGCCACCAAGAGCGCTTGATTATTTGGATAACAACACCGATAAGCACCACCGCCCCACCCGCCGATCTTGTCCAGGTAGAATGCTTCAAGAACGTGTGTTCTAATGTTTAAAAAGATTTATTCGAATATTGAGGAGAGGATAACGTTACGCTCTTTATCCTGATACATGACGTAGGCTGCTCCCAGATGAGCACCAAGCAGAACGATGATCATGCTGATGTAGATCCAGAGCATTAATACAACGACTGTTCCCAAAGAACCATATATCAGCTCATAACGTGGAATACCGCTTGTGAGGTACCAGGTAAACCCCGCAGTGCCCAATTCCCAACCGGTGGAAGCGAGAAACGCACCCCAGAAAGCAGCCATGAAAGGTACCCGGGTGTTGGGTGCCCAAAGAAACAGCCCGATAAACACAACCAATTTCAGTCCCCACGAGATAAACCGTGTGATGAATGCCCTCAACTGAATGAAATCCAGGCCTATTGTTTCCAATGTGGGGACATCCAATCGTGAAAGAAGGTTCAGGGCAGTTGTACCCAGTGTTGAGAGTCCCAGTAGGATCGCCAGCAGTGCAACAATTCCTAAACCAGCTAACCGCTTCCTGACGAAGTTCCGCGGTTTGGTTTTAGGCCAAGCCCGGTTGATATTGAAAATGAGGTTAGAGAACACCCCTGTGGCTGCCCAGGTTAGGCCGATAATACCGATTGCCCCAACGGTGCCTCTACGTTCTAACACTGTTTCCAGATTATCCTGGATTAGACCACGGGATACCGGGAAAGCCTCGAAGATGAAGGATTGTACCTGCTGGTACACCTCGCTTCTCTCGAGTAAAAAGCTTCCAGCAGCGATAATTGCTAAAAACATCGGAAAAATGGAGAAGAGCGTGTAATATGCCAAGCTTGCTGCGTTTTCAGCAGCGCGAGCCTCACCGAAATGGCGAATCGTGAGGATAATAATTTCAACCGCTCCACGAGTGAAATCATTAATTCTTTCAAGTATTGATTGGATTCTTTTCATGAGTGATTTGTGGTTCATAGCCAAAAAAAGAATGGGTCAATTTGAACCCATTCGACATTATACAACCTTGATTTCAAGTTGTGGTTTAAATCAGCGGTTAATTCTTATTGTGTCCGTTGCTGTTTTTGAGGATTTCCTTGATCTGGCCTGTCTCCCAACAAACTTTCATCGCTTCAACGACCTGTGGATCGAACTGTGTGCCGGAGCAATTGAGGATCTCCTGATATGCCACCTCTGCAGGTAGTGCATCGCGATACGGGCGATTGGAGGTCATGGCGTCAAATGCATCTGCTACTGCCAGCACACGCGCGCCCATCGGAATCTTTTCACCCGCAAGACCCTCAGGGTATCCATCTCCATCCCATCGCTCGTGATGATGAAGCACCATCGGTGTAGCCGAGGCAAGATAAGGAATATCTTTAATCATATGCGCACCCACTTCTGGATGTTTGCGCATGTCAGCCATTTCTATTTCGGAAAGCTTGCCCTCTTTTTGAAGAACAGCCTCCGGGATATAGATCTTTCCAATATCGTGCAGGATCGCACCAAACTCTAGATCCTCCAGCTGTTCGTGGTCCCATTCTAATTTTTCTGCGAGCGCTCTGGCATATGCATTCAATCTGCGCATATGAGCATGGGTATACGAATCACGCCTCTCAATCGCATTGGCAAGCACAAACAGGCTGTCCTTGTAAGCAGCCTTTAGCTGGGCAAGCATGAGTTCATCAGAACGTTGGATGCGCGCCTTTACCGCTGAGAGAAGCTCCCGAGTGGTAACTGGCTTAGTAATGTAATCATCTGCACCAAGCGACTTGCCAGCAAAAACATCTTCCCGGGTTCCGCGTGCAGTTAAGAAAATAAACGGGATAACCGCCCCGCCCGGGCTTTCGCGAACGGCTTCGAAAAGTTGATATCCATCCATGACCGGCATGGATATGTCAGATAGGATTAAATCGGGCTTAATGGCCTCCAATTTCTCGAGTGCGATCTGCCCGTTTTGAGCGGTAATAACGTTAAATCCAGCACCTTCTAGTACATCCTGGAAGGCGACAAGCATAGCTGGGTCGTCTTCGACGACAAGCAATGTAATTTCTTCTGGTTCTTTGATGGCTGCTTCCAGGTTCCCAGTGAATTCCATAATTCTTTCAAAACTTGAATCTGCTGCACCATGAACCTGTTGAGGCTATGCTGCCAGCAGGTAGATTCCGTCAGCCAGGCAGAGCTATACCTCTCCCGGTTCAAATGCATTGTAGTGGGCACAGTAGAGAATAGGTATGGGAAAGAAGTACATGTTAAAATCTGAAATCATGTTGAAGAAGCGAAATCTAGTGCCATTCATTTTAATCGTATTTGCATTAGGGATTTCCTTTTTGCTTGGGTTTTTATCTCACGCCTGTCTAATCGCACCGACTGAATTTGGGTTGCTGAATGAGGCATATCAGCTTCTGGACACCCACTATAT
>JASFLN010000249.1:0-3825 GCA_050118075.1 Anaerolineales bacterium | reverse complement strand
TTCCAAGTTCGAGAGCGTAGGCGCTGCCTTTGGAGGCCAGGTAGGCATTGACGCCCTCGCTGTAAGCTTCCAATGATGAGCGCATTTCAGGTTCAAGCTGTTCGAACTCCTCTTGCGCCGTACGATGCCAACCAAGGGTTCGAATAAAGCGGTCAGAATCGAGCGTGCCTCGGCCCAGGAGTTCGGATAGCGTCCCGTTTCCAATACGACGACTGAACTCCATCTGCCAGAATCTATCCTGGGCATGGACAAAACCTTGAGCCATGAAGAGGTCATGTGTGTTCGAGGCGTAAATATGTGGAATGCCATACTCGTCCCGAAATACCTCCACTGGTGCTTCTAAACCTGTGAGCTGGATCGTCCCGTTGGTTTTAGGAAAGGGTCGCCGGATGATAATCAATGCGGCGAGGAGA
Organism: Anaerolineales bacterium; assembly: GCA_050118075.1. Taxonomy (GTDB): domain Bacteria; phylum Chloroflexota; class Anaerolineae; order Anaerolineales; family E44-bin32; genus E44-bin32. The sequence goes on along the minus strand of JASFLN010000249.1, from coordinate 3,412 downwards.
GCAAGAAGTATGAGGATTACTAAGGTGGTGATGACGACGAATCCCCAGCGCAATCTTATTCTACGCATAAATGCCTCCTTGGGCGTGCATGTTTTGTAGCATCAACCAAACTTGGCGTCAATTTTGTGGACCGGTCTTTTCGCACACGGCTTGAGCTGTTCGTGGTCGCAGTGACGCCAATGTCTTATGGTTGTCCTTTGTCCGGGGCTGTATAATGAAATGGTGCCTGATAGGTGACGGGTTGGGAGCGTGGAACTCGACCGGTTTTATTAGCCATCATTGCAGGATACTCCAGATCAAGAATCGTAGATGATTTAATTTGATAGCAGGGTGTACCAGTCAGCCATGAACAAACCCATTATGGAAGTTAATTCCAAGTGAAGAAACGACCAGTAGTGATCCTCGTGCTGGCGGCGGTCTGCTTCTGTGTCGGTTTCGCAACTGTGGTGTTGGGCGAGAATACGGACGCATCACCGATCCCATCCGTCTTTCGACTCTTCCCGGATAGCGGATTCTCTGACTGGCTCAACCCTCAGCGGAACCAGCAAACCACGATATTGTTGGTTGGAGTCGACTCGCTGGAAAATCCTGATCCCACCTTACAAGCTATCTGGCTGCTGACGATGGAGCCGCCCAATAATTCAGTGGTCCTTTCCGGCGTACCCTCCAACCTCGATCTGGTGAGTGGGGCGAATGTGACCATCGAATCCTTTTTTGCTTGGACATCGGAGGGTACGGTTGCCCCACCATTCCTTGAGGCACTCGAGCGTGCTCTGCGTGTTGAGATTCAGCATGTCGTCGCCATTGATCGAGCCGGTTTTGCTCAACTTATCGATTACGCCGGCGGTTTACCCATTGATTCTGACCTTGGTTTTCCGGTGGGTAGCGAGGTGCTGACTGGTGAGCAGGTGCTGGCGTTGCTCTCTGTTTTCGAAGGGGATCCGATTGGATCCACTCGGTTGCAGGCCAGCGTACTCGAGGGCATGGTTCCTCAGGTCGCGCAGCTGGGCGCGAACCCGGACCTGCAGCCCCTTCTGGCTTTGGAAGGTACCCACGCGGCGCTCTCAACCAATACGACTCAGTTCGCCATTTTACTTGGGCATATCCTGCCGTTGGACCCCGATAAAGTCGAGATCCAGGTGATCCTGGAGCCAATCCCCTAATCCCCGTTTGTACTTTACATAACCACCGATTTTATGTGTGAAATCAGGGTGCTCTGGAGATGCCTCGAAGGCCTTTGCGAGGTATAATTAGGGCGTTGCCCGCATGGTGCGGGCTTCCACTTGAAAATACCCACTTTGGCACCATGATGAGAGCTGAATCTATATGGAAATTGGGACAATACGTCAGGTAGACATTGACGATCAAATGCGTGGAGCGTACCTCGATTACGCGATGAGCGTGATCGTGGCGCGTGCGTTGCCCGATGCGCGCGATGGGTTGAAACCCGTGCATCGCCGCATCCTGTATGCCATGCACCAGATGGGGATCAGACCCAACTCGAGCTACCGTAAATCTGCGCGTATCGTTGGTGAGGTACTGGGTAAGTATCACCCGCACAGTGACGCTGCAGTATACGACGCCATGGCGCGCATGGCGCAGTGGTTCTCGATGCGCTACGAACTTGTCGACGGTCAGGGCAACTTTGGATCGATTGATGGTGATCCACCGGCAGCGATGCGTTATACAGAGGCGCGCATGGATGCGTTGGCTGCCGAGCTGCTGGTCGATATCGAGAAGGACACCGTTGACTTTGTTGACAACTTCGACGGTTCTGAACGAGAACCGGTCGTCCTGCCGGGCAGATTGCCCAACCTGCTTTTGAATGGCTCTTCGGGTATCGCGGTCGGTATGGCAACCAATATCCCGCCTCATAATCTGACTGAGCTGGCGGGTGCGATCCACTTCATCGTTGACAACTATGATCGTGCCGAAGAGATCGCCTTTGATGAGCTGATGTCATTCATCCCTGGTCCAGATTTTCCAACGGGTGGGATCATCGTTGGCATTGAAGGTGTAAAGCAGGCATACAGCACTGGGAAAGGGCGTATCGTGCTGCGCGGGGTTGCCACCATCGAAGAGATGGGCTCCAACCGGCACAGAATTGTCGTCACCGAGATCCCTTACCAGGTCAACAAATCAACACTCATCGAAAGGATCGCTGAGCTGGTACGCAGCGATCGTTTGACGGATATCTCGGACCTACGTGATGAATCTGACCGCCGGGGTCTGAGCGTCGTTATCGAATTGAAACGCGGGGCCCAGCCCAAGAAGGTGCTGAACCAGCTCTACAAATACACTCAGCTTCAAACAACCTTCGGGGTTCAGCTGCTCGCGCTGGTTGACAACGAGCCGCGCATGCTCTCGTTGAAGCGTGCTCTATTGGCGTATATCGAGCACCGGCGCACCGTTATTATCCGCCGTTCTGAACACGAGTTACAGAAAGCGCGTCACCGCGCGCATGTGCTTGATGGTTTGCTGATCGCGCTTGCCAATTTGGACGATGTCATCGAGACGATCCGCGAATCGCCGGATGCTGATGTAGCAAAAGAGCGATTGATGGAGCGCTTTGAGCTTTCCGAAATTCAATCACAGGCGATACTCGATATGCAGCTGCGACGTTTGGCTGCCCTCGAGCGACAAAAGATTGAAGATGAGCATAAAGAGATCCTGGCTCAGATTGCCTATCTGGAAGACCTCCTGGCGAGCCCAAAGAAGATTCTGGCCTTGATTCAACAAGATGTTGATGAGCTGGCGGAGAAGTTTGGCGATGAACGCCGCACACGCATCGCGCCGGACGCCAGTGAGGAGATTAATGAAGAGGATCTGGTCGCGGACGAGGCGGTCCTGATCAGCATCACGCAGAAGGGTTACGTGAAGCGGGTGACGGTTAAGTCCTACCGCAGCCAGGGTCGTGGTGGTCGCGGTGTACAGGGGCATTCGATGAAAGATGAGGATGAAATTCTCATGCTCATCCCAGCCCGTTCGCTTGACACGGTGCTCTTTTTCACGGACAAAGGCAAAGTGTACTCGGAGCGCGTGTACCAAATCCCGGATGCAGATCGGACCGCGCGGGGCATCCCGATGGTCAATATCCTGGCGATGGGTGTGGACGAGCTTGTAACTGCAGCCGTGGTCAGCAAAGATTTCAAGCAAGCACAGTACTGCACAATGGCAACGCGTAACGGGAAGATCAAGCGTGTTGAGCTATCCGAATTTGCATCAGTGCGCCCATCCGGCTTGATCGCCATGGGACTTGAGGATGACGATGTGCTTGGTTGGGTGCGGTTAACAAGCGGTGAGGATGATGTGCTCGTGGTTACCGAGCAAGGACAATCGGTGCGCTTTCACGAATCTCAGGTACGTGCCATGGGTCGACCGGCGAAAGGCGTCAAAGCCGCACGACTGCGTA
>JASFLN010000248.1:0-3840 GCA_050118075.1 Anaerolineales bacterium | reverse complement strand
CACAATTTCGCCCCCTTTGAGCTTGGCACCCTCGGAGATTGTCATCATGGCGTAGTTACTTGGATTGGCATTTTTATCTTCTACCAGAAAGCTGGCTAATTTCTTGTGATCGAAGGGGACCTCAGAGATCACGGCGCGATCCACCCCGGCCAGGTAAGCTGCAATCAAGGAGGTCTCGCCGCTGTAGCGGCCGAAAAGCTCGATCACTGCAATGCGTTCGTGCGAACCCGTGCTGGTACGCAAGTTATGGATAAAGTAAACAGAACGCGTAACTGCGGTGGAGAAGCCAATGCAGTAATCCGTCCCATAGACATCGTTGTCCATCGTCTTAGGAATAGCGACCACCGGGAAGCCCTCTTCATGCAGCCGCAACGCATACGAAAGGGTGTCATCCCCACCAATCGGGATCAAGACATCCACACCTAATTTTTCCAGAACCTTGAGTGCATGAGCCGTGAAATCAAAAGGAGGTTCTCCTTCTGCTTGATCTTGAAGGAAATCGGGGACTTCAGCCGCTCGCACGTGTCCCGGATTCGTCCGAGAGGTGTGAAGGATCGTGCCACCGGTACGATCGATTTTGCGCACGACCATCTTATCGAGGGGCAAGGTGTTTTCGGCAATCGACCCGGCCTCCTCCGGCTGGGTTGCTAACAAGCCTCCCCAACCACGACGTATACCGACGATTTCATGGCCATCTTCAACCACACGATCGACTACTGCTTTAATACAGGGATTCAAACCCGGCACATCGCCCCCGCCTGTTAAAATGCCAATCTTCATGACGAATCTCTCCTGGAATACTGCTGAACGATCCCCGTCTGAGTGCTCAGCGGGATAACATGGTCCCTATTTCGAGGAACTTCAAGTTGGGCTTTCTGGTCTTTGAGGTGACCATATCAATATCACGCAGCACAATCTCGCGACCGCGCAGACCAGTCATCACACCGGTCTTTCCTTCCAGCAACGCCTCAACAGCCGCCACGCCCATCCGGGTAGCCAGTAAGCGGTCGAAGGCGGACGGACTTCCCCCGCGCACGATGTGACCCAGAATGGTGACGCGCGTTTCAAACCCGACATCCGCATCTTCTAATGACTTCTGAATCGCTTCTGGATCATAAGAAGCGCCTTCTGCCATTACAATAATCGCGTGTGTTTTGCCGCGCTCGTAAGCCGCTTCAATCTCGGGGGCGATCGCCTCCAGCGGAATTTCATCCTCTGGGATCACGATGATTTCTGCACCGCAGATAACCCCGGTGATTAATGCCAGATAGCCACAATTGCGTCCCATCGTCACGACCAGGAATGCCCGCTGATGGGAGGAAGCTGTATCTCTCAGTTTGTCGACGGCGTCCATCAATGTATTCAACGCGGTGTCGACTCCCAACGACATATCCGTCCCCCAGATGTCGTTATCGATGGAAGCCGGGATCCCCACAACCGGCACTCCATCGTCAACCAGCACCTTGGCACCGCGCATCGACCCATCTCCGCCGATGACAACCATCGCATCAATGCGTGATTCGTTGAGCTCCCGCAGTGCCTGACGCTGCCCCTTCTTGGATGTAAATTCCGGACAGCGTGCAGTGCGCAAAAAAGTCCCGCCCCGCTGCAAGATGCCTCCCACGTCACGCGCCCGCAGCGAACTCATCTCTCCCCGGATCAAGCCATCAAAACCTTCCTGGATCCCGATGACATCCATCCCGTGGTACAGGGCTGTACGAACCACGGCGCGTATGCTTGGATTAATTCCGGGGGCATCCCCACCCGATGTAAGAACTCCTAATGTTTCGATTTTCATTGGATCCTCAACGCTTCTACCCGCACCACCCCTTCACCTAGCAGATCAACGAGCTGCCCATGAAGTTCCGGGCAGTAGCCAGTGGTGGAATTGGGAAATTCTAAATGATAACGACGTGAAGCTTCGTAAAGCAAGAATGCAAAATGATCGGTGCCCGGAAACGAAGTCAGCAGTCCGTGAACACGCCTAAGACGCAGGGAATCACGCTGGCGATCACCGGTTGACTCCAGCATGATCGTGACCATGCGCGTCTCAGCGTCGCTCTGAACATCCGTCTGTATACCATCCAACGGAAGGGCTTCATCTTGATCCTCACCGTTGCCAGAGATCGGATCTGCTGGACGCTGCTCGGTCTCAATTCCTGTTGGCACAGCTTCCGGAAGTTGAGTGCTTTCGTTAGGCTGCACCGGTTCGATCGCCACAGTCATGATGACTTCAGTTTGCTGCTCTTCCACAAGTGGCTGCGCTGAAGCTTGTGTTTGTTTAGAGACAGGTGTCTCTGGTGCATGTGCTTTGGGAACATCCATCTTGGACAGGCCTTCAAGCGGTTCAACACTTCCAATATCCTTGGTCAACAGATCGACAAGGATTTTAGGCTCACCACGCTCACTGTCCACCTTGCCCTGCGCGACGACGATCGTATCGGGTTCCAGCCACTCCACGACGTTTTTCCATACACGGTTGAAAATTACGAGCTCGATTGTGCCCTGCAGATCCTCAAGCGTGACAAAGCCCATCTCGCGTCCACTGCGGGTGCGGTAGGGGCGAATGTGACTGACCTCCCCAGCAATACAGACCTTCTGTTCATGCTCAGCTTCGGGGAGCTCGGCACTGAAATGTGTCACAACGCGGGTGAGCGCATCGAGGTGAGGCGTGATTGGATGATCAGAGACGTACACGCCCAATAATTCTTTTTCCCAGCGCAGCAGGCGGCGTTTGGGAACATTGGCCTCAATAGTTCCCAGCTGCAGACTGTCTTCTACGCCTGTTTCTTCGCCGAAAAATGTCATCTGGCCTACTTCTGATGCCCGGAAGTGTGCCGCGGAAAGTGCGCTGATACGATCGAGCGCATCGATCATTGAGATGCGTGATCCCAGCGCGTCGAGTGCACCGACGCGAATAAGCGATTCGAGGGCACGTTTGCCCACCGCTCGCAGGTCCACGCGACGGGCAAAGTCCTCCAGACTTTCGAATGGCCCCGATTCATCGCGGGCCTTTAAAATGGTTTCAATGGCACCATGCCCAACATTCTTCACCGCGCCCAACCCGAAGCGAATAGCAGATTCACCCTCTTGAGTTTGCTCTGCCGAAAAATCGAACTCGCTCGAATTAACGTTCGGAGGCAAAACATTGAAACCCATGCGCCGGCAATCCGCAATATAGATCGCCACTTTATCGCTATCGTGCTTGAACACGGAGAGCAGCGCGATCATATACTCCAATGGATAATGGGTCTTTAAATACGCCGTCTGTACAGCGATCACACCATAATCGGCGGCATGCGCCTTATTGAAACCGTAGCGTGCAAAATTTTCCCAATCATCAAAGACCGCCACGGCGGTCTCTTTCTCAATTTGATTTTCAACCGCACCGCGTATGAAATTCTCCCGGTGTCTGGCCAGTGCTTTGGCGTTCTTTTTAGAAATCGCCTTTCGCAGTCCATCCGCCTCCGAGGCAGAATAACCGGCCATCTCCATGGCAGCAAACATGATCTGCTCCTGGTACACAGGAATGCCGTAGGTTTCCTCGAAGATCGTGGCAAGCGTGGGATGGCGATAGGAAGGTTGTTCCATCCCATGCATACGGCGGATATAGGTGGGGATGAACTCCATGGGACCCGGGCGGTACAATGCCACCATCGCAATTACATTCGCCAATTCGCGCGGCTTCATCTCCATCAGATAGCGGCGCATACCCACACCCTCAACTTGAAAGACACCGAGCACATCCCCATGCCCGAGAAGTTCAAACGTATCCGGGTCATCGATGGGAATGGAATTGATGTCAAGCTCAACCCCATGCCGCTCTTTGATCAGTTCGCA
>JASFLN010000247.1:0-3847 GCA_050118075.1 Anaerolineales bacterium | reverse complement strand
ATCGCTCCGGCTATAAACACCAAGCCTACAAATTGAAGCACAGCTATCACCTGCTCGGCTGTTTTTGCCGTGTTGGCGACGCTGATGCCCAGCGCCAGAAAGGTGTCGATCATCAGATCGATCCCAAACGTCACCAAGGGACCCGGTAGGATGCCGGTGATCCAGTTGAAGAAATCAAAGGGGACGAATGCAAACCCCAGGAGTGCATCGCCCAGATACATCACTGCCGTAAGTGGAAGGGCGAATATAAGACTGATGATCAGGACAATTGCTCTTCTTTTTGGATTCATCACGATATCTTCCTCTCGGCACAAGACATGACACTGGATCTTTGCTTAATGTATCTCTGACTAGCTTGAAAGCCCTATAAGGCCGTAAAGCACTGCAAGAATTTCTTGAACCTTGTCCCCTCGATAGAGTCTCGCACTAACTCCTCACAGCTCAATCTGTCTCAAGGAGAGGCACCATAAACCGATAGCTCGAGAATCGCAAGCTAGCATTATCGGCCAACTAAGATCGAACAGACAAAGCCACAATGATGCTGCTCATGGATTGCTGCCTTCAGGAATTTGGAACTTCCTCTCAGCAAGCCAGACGGTTGTGATTTACATACCAGGATTCTCTTCTATGGGTTTGAATTTTCTGGCACTTGAAATCATCCCCACCAGCTTAGCTTAAAGTCATTACGAAAATATTGTGTAAGCCTGAGAATTTCAACATTGGAAATAAAGGAACAGCTATCTTTCGCATGGGATAATGAAAACCCCTTGAAATCACCCATAGCAAACCCGGTGAGAGAACAAATTTGGACATGAGGATTACATTCGTGGCTCGTTCTGAGAGCCTAAATACTGCTGTGGATGGTACGCAGCGCGAAAGATGATTATTCTCCTGTGATACTGCCGGTGCACCACCGGTCGCCAGGTAACTTCGAAGGGCTGCGCCGGTATCTTACAGTTTCAAATCAGTAATCTGTTACGGTTGATTTCTACCCCAGATTGCTCCTGATGCTGACATGAGCATGGGGGCGATCTACATTGAACCCTTGTTTCAAGCTACGAATTTGACCCTTGACAAACTTATTGTTTTCCAATATATTATTATTGATTTTCGATAAACTATTACCGAATAACATTAAAAAGGTGAAACTCATGTCTGCCCCAAAAAACCTAAAACTTGCCCGCTCTTTAAAGATCTTTCTGGACATCTTGTTCGTTCTGGCCCTGATTGTGTTTATAGGGCTTCTGATCTGGACGGCAGTCTCCCCGCTGGTGCTCCGGCGGCCAGACACGTTCGGAACGGTAACCTTGCCCGTGCGCATCGGTGAGGGTGATGACCCGCAGTTCGATGTGAGCTTCAACAGCGCGCCTGCTCTCAGGATCAATGACAGCTACGTTGAAGAGGCCCATGGAACGTTCGTGTTCACCACGACCAGCGCTCAGCCGGTAATCATCGCCAACTTCGCCAAGCTCCTCAGCCTCGCCGGGTTAGCCTATGTCTTCTACCTGCTGCGGTCCGTCATGATCACGATCAAGGATGGAGAGCCATTCACAGCAAAGAATGTGGTCCATATCCGACGAATCGGATATCTCGTATTGGCGCTGGGAGTACTGAGCCCGGTCGTGCAGTTCACAAGCTCCATTCTGATCATGAACACACTTCCAAACACCGCGCCTGTGCTCCAACCCGGTCCAGCCTTCGATGGCAAGGTCATCCTTCTGGCTCTCTTCATCCTGTTGATCGCGCAGATCTGGAGCCATGGCATTGAACTTGAGCATGAACATGCGTTGACGATTTGAGGCTATTATGAGTATTCAAGTCAACCTTGATCTGCTGCTTGTCAAACGGGGTATGACCCTGACCGAACTCGCGGAGGCGATCGACATCACGCTGCCCAACCTTTCGATCTTGAAGACTAACAAAGCGCGCGCTATCCGCTTTTCGACACTTGACGCGATCTGTCGGGAGCTGGGATGTCAGCCTGGTGACCTGCTGGAGTACACGCAAGACAAGGCTTGACCTCCTGCCGTTCGGCACCACCCACAACAAACTCGGCCTTCTACGTTCAAACTGAAGGCCGAGTTTGTGGTAGTATCCATGGGTTACTGTACGGATGCATATTAAACAGTTTTCTGCCCATCGCGTTCTTTATAGGGCAGAGCTTCAGTTTATCTTAGAAATCGTACCTGCCAAAGGAGGCCAATTGTGAGTGAAAATACTGATCAGGCAATGACTGACCCGCAGGATAGCGCCGACGTCTATTTCAACGAGAAAAGGATTTTCTCAATCAGTTCAATCGCCAGCATCCTTTCCTGGTTCTTCCTCGTTTTCGCGATCCTTTTCTTGATCCCATTCCTCGTCCAACTGTTTTCGATTCCAGAGTTTTCTTTCGACCTGCTCCTCTCGATCCTCTCGGACGTAGTGCTCAACTTCAGCCTGGCATTTGTACTTTTGTTTCTGTTTGTGCTGCTAAGGGCAATCTCGGAAGGGCTGTTGGTGCTGCTCGAAATCGAGGAGAACACGCGTAAGGACTGAAGCCAGCCTTCTTCAAACGGAAATCGTTTTCAGTTCCAAAAAGCTTTCACCTGATAAGTGCATGGCTGGATCAGGCGAAAGCTTTTTTTATAAAACGGCGTGAGACAACCGCAACTTTCAATTCCCCGCCGGGAAGTACACATGGGCACATTGGGCCTGACCTCCAGACAATCGGAGGAGGGGATCATCCAGATGTTTTTATTTGTCCAATTCGAGGTAATAATGTAGGATTTAGATTGATCCGGCAAATTATCGAAAACACAGCCATAGTAGGGCAGGTGCGGTATGTCCTCTTTCCACATCGTAACCGATAGTGTTTCTCAAATCCCCGAAGCGCTCCGACAAGAGCTCGATATCCACGTCGTACCGCTACCTTACATATGGGATGGGGATTCTTATCTTGATTATGATCTGAGTCCCAGGGAATTCTATGCACGCCTGCGCTCAAGTAAAACCATCCCGAAGACCTCCGGGCCCACCCCCGGGTCTTTCAAAGATGTCTATGAGCAGTTGGGCGCTGACGGTAAACCGATCCTGACCATCACCGTTGGTGAGGTTTTCTCGAGCACGTACAGCGCTGCGAAGCTGGCTAGTGAGTTGGTAGAAGATATTGATGTCCGTGTGGTCAGTTCCGATTCAAATTCGATGGGGTTCGGTTTCCAAGTACTTGCTGCCGCTCGCGCCGCTCGTGCTGGTGCCAGCCGCGAGGAAGTTCTAGATCTGCTTAAAAAGACCAGGGAGCGCGCCGGGGTCGTCTTCGCGATCACGAACACGAAATACCTGCTGACTGGTGGCCGCATAAATCATTTCCAACATTTCTTTGCGTCGACATTGGAACTCTTCCCGGTCATGGAGATCTGCGCGAGTCCGATTCAGCCTCTTGAGCGCGTCAGGACAAAAAAGCGGGTGATCCCACATCTTCTCAAATTGTTGGAAGCGCGTCTTTCCGAGCGCCCATGGCGGCTCGCTATCGTCCATACAGACGCGGAAGCATGGGCCTGGGAGTTGGCCAAGGAAGCGCGGGAACGGTTTCAACCAGATGAGATCATCATCTCCGAACTCACACCAGTTCTAGCGATCCACATCGGCCCCGACTCACTCGGCCTGGCGTATATTTGCGGTATTTAAGGGCCGAGTCCACTTATGACCGCCCTCTGGAAAGTATAAGGTAAGCGCGGTCAGGGTAATGGTTGGCGCGTTTAGCAGGATACCGATGAAACCCGTTGCGTACTCAAGGTACCGGTGCAAATTTGAATCAGCCTTTTACCTCAGACTAAACGCTGCTATTCCCATTCTGGCTGATCGAGCACCA
>JASFLN010000246.1:0-3859 GCA_050118075.1 Anaerolineales bacterium | reverse complement strand
ATGCTCACGGGCGATTTCCAGAGCACGCTCACCGTACTGAATCCCCTGCTCATAATCCAACCCCATATAGAAATGCTGCAGCAGAAGGTTCCAGAGTGTCTTTGCGGTGGCTTCCGGATCCTCCAGTTTTTCAGCAATCTTAAGCGCCCGCTCTGCTAGCGCTGGACCGGTATCACGATCGCGCACATCGGTCGGCACGGAGTAGATCGTCACCTGGGGAAGCAGACCTTCTAATTCCATGTGGGCATCGTTCTGCTCAACCCCCTGCTGTTGAATTTGTCGATAGAGCGCCAGCGCCTCACGCCAGTTTCCGGTCATTTCATGCACACGCCCCAATTTAAGCAACAGCTTGGTCCAACCTTCGCTTCCAATCTCATCCGCAGGGATAAGGTTAAGTACACGTTGGTAGTAATCAATCGCCTCGCCGTTTGCATACAGGCTCGCGGCATGGTTACCCGCCCGGTAATAATAATCACGCGCTTTCTCATTCTGACCAGCCTGCTGAAAATGATAACCAAGACGACCCGTGTAGTCCTCCATTCGGTCGCCATATAGTTCTTCCAATGTCTCACCAACCTTACGGTGAAAGCGACGGCGCTGACGCCTAAGGAGCGTGCTATAGGCTGCATCACGTGTCAGCTCGTGAATGAATGTGTACTCTATTTTGGGCACCCTTCGAACCTCACGGATGAGCTCATGCCTTTGCAGCACACTCAAGTGTTCCTGAAGGCGACCATTGCTCCGTACAACGCTCGCAAGCACCTCCTGATCGAATGAACGCCCGATTACGGCGGCATACTGCAGCGTAGTCCGGGATTCGACCGGCAGGCGATCGATGCGTGCAGTCAGCAGAGCGATGAGATTATCTGGAATGATGACCTCATTGGGCTCTTTGACCGCCACCCACTCATCCAACTCGAGGTCGCGCTCGATGATGCCCTGCTCAATAAGCATGCGGATCACTTCTTCTACAAAGAAAGGGTTCCCCTCCGCTTTCGACCTGATTAATTCACGCAGGCTTAGAGGGAGATTCGACACTGTCAACAGAGCGTCGATTAGCTTCTCACTTTGTTGGGCTGTGAGCGGTTTGAGCCTGATTTCAGAGTATCGGTGCGGGTACTCGGTTTCCCCGTGCAGCTTAATTTGCCATCCGGCGGAACTGCGATGGGGTCGAAGGGAACAGATGTAGAGAATCGGCAGTTCATCTGTGAGTTGGAAGAGATGCGCGATCAACTCTACCGAGACTGGATCTGCCCAATGCAAGTCATCCAGCACCATCACAATCGGTCCACGCTCACAAAACCAACGCACGAATTCGGTCATCGCTCTAAAGGTCTCACGCTTGCGAACTTCAGCATCCGCCTTGTTCAATTCATCTTGCTCCAGGCCGAGAATCACTTGAAAAGCCATCTCCGTAGGTTGTTTTAAATCCGAGGGTAGCTGCCCGATGAAATCACTCACTTTCCTGGAGGTCTCTGGAGGTGGAGAGGATTCCTCTACCCCGATAAGCGACCGCAGCATACGCCGGAAAACCCCGTAAGGGAGCGACATGTTGTATGAAACCCCTGCCGCAAACAACCATTCTCCCTGGATCTCGGTTTGATCTCGAGACCAACTAAACATTTCATCGATTAACCGGCTTTTCCCTAGCCCCGCCTCTCCCAGCAGAGTGACAATTGCACCTCGCCCTGCCACAACCTCCTGAATACTCTGCTGGAGCTTTGCCAACTCCTCACTACGGCCAACCATCGGTGCTGATAAGCCCTCAATGCCGCGCGTGCGGCCCGGTCGAGACTTTGCTTCAAGTACCCGGTAAGCTTTTACGGGTTGGTCTTTGCCCTTCAAGTCGATCGGACCCAGAGGTTCAAATTCAAAGAGTTCTTTCACGCGCTTATGCGTATCTTCTGAAATCTGTAACATGCCAGGTTCTGCAGTTTGTTCCATACGAGCGGCGATATTTGCGGCATCACCCATGGCGGTGTACTCCATCGCCAGGTCAGAGCCAATCTCACCGACGACGACATGTCCCGTGTTGATCCCTACACGTAGGTCGAAATCGATACCAAACTCCTCGAAGATCTCATCCGAAAAAGGTTGGATACCTGACAAAATATCCAGACCCGCCCTCACCGCCCGTTCGGCATCATCCTCATGTGCGATTGGCGCACCGAAGAACGCTAACACCGCGTCACCCATGAGGCGTGCAACCGTTCCCTCGTAGCGATAAATTGGTCCCACCATATAATCGAACGCCTCGTGCATGATCTCGGCCCAGATCTCCGGATCGAGACTGCCAGCCATCTTCGTTGAGCCAGACACGTCGCAGAAGAGGATCGTGACAACCCGGCGTTCTCCTTGCATGCTGCGGGCCTCGCGCGCCGCGCGCATTTTTTGGACATAGATCTGCGAAGCCTTCGCCCCAGCAGGTAATCCGTCCACGGATGTCTTAAGTTCTTGATTTTCTATGCTCATAGTGTCCAGTCTTTTGTTGTAATTAGATCCGTTAGGAGTCTTTATCTTTAAAGGGTACTTACCCCGACGAATGTCAAGTTCAGGCGATCAGACCAGAGCAGCGCTGAGGTGCAGTGAAATTGTGGAGCGAAGCGATAAGCGATCTAATTCTGGACTAGTTCACTCCATTTTAATATATAATTACCAAACAGTCATCCATGGATGACCCCCAATACGCTAGCAGCTATAACCTGTTCAACATTCTGGATTGCTACCCGATCGGGATTTGGCTCGTCAGCCACCTTTGAATTTGCGGGTTTTCCGACTAAAATACTCCAGATCAATCTACTGAAGAGTTGCATGCCGCCCTTGATGTCCAGGAAAAACAGCAGTAAGAGAGCATTAGCCTCAGCAATCCCGAAGGCGCTGAAAACTCGTCCATTCAGCCTTCCCGATTCTCGGCGGTTACCCGTTGACCTCACCCTCGGTGTCCTGATCGGGCTCACGGAATCCTTCATCGCAATCTCACTTATCAATCTCATCTTCACGGGACCACTCTCCAAGCATCTGTCGCTGGGCGTTAGCATAGCCCTAGTGGCCACGGCAATCGTACTCTTCGCCACAACTTTCCTGAGCACCCTTCCATTTGGGATCGGGATCGTTCAGGATAGTCCCATCATCATCATGGCTGTGCTAGTAGGCGGTTATCTGACATCACCCCTCCTCTCAGACCCTGACACGCTGGTTGCTACGGTTTTAACCTCGATGATTCTTGGAGCAGTTTTGGTCGGAGTGACGTTCTTCCTGGTTGGGTTCCTGCATTTGGGTGATTTCGTGCGTTATATACCGTATCCAGTCATTGGCGGGTTCCTCGCCGGCACCGGCTGGCTCATCACGCTTGGTGGGATCGACGTAGTACTTGGTGATCTACCCCGCTCGCTGCTTGAATTTCAAATAATCATGCAGCCTGATCAGCTGATGATTTGGCTGCCGGCGGTCTTCTCGGGACTGGTGCTCTTCACGGTCACCCGAGTAAGCAGCGCGCCGCTTACCCTACCTGTAACAGTTATTGCTCTTCTCCTGACATTCTATCTCGCGCTGTTCATCGCCGGCATTCCGTTGGATGAGGCAATGTCAAGAGGTTTGCTCCTTGGTGATCTCGGCGCCGCCGAGTTTCAACTCATCTCACCCGCCATGTTGCGCTCCGCCGATTGGAACGCGATTGCAGCTCAAACCGGAAATTTCGGCATATTGATCGGCATCTCACTGACCAGTTTTCTTCTATACCTCACTTCCTTAGAAGTCACCGTAAAGAGTGACCTTGACATCAACCGCGAGCTACGTAATACCGGCTTGATGAATATCATGACAGGGTTATTGAGCGGAATGATCGGGTATCTTTCACTGA
>JASFLN010000245.1:0-3902 GCA_050118075.1 Anaerolineales bacterium | reverse complement strand
GTCGGGTTGGCACGCGCGGTGAGCATCCCTTCAAACGGAATGCGAAGCGCGTGGACAAGATCGACGTCTGCTGTGTTCAGGACACGGCGAAGTTTTTGAGCTGCCGTGAGGACGGTGAGTGGGCCCAACCAATGTTTCATGAGTGATCTCAATCCGATCCCACTCGCACCGCCCGGCGCTTTGACCGATCCTTCACTTTTACGCCCCAGACCGCTGAAACCTACATTGACGCTATGGAATGACTGCAGCCCGGACCAAGGCTGCGACGGAAAGGTGGTCGCCAAATGAACGACATGGCCACGCTCGATCAACGGCTGAATCCAGCCACGCGCAATGGCGCTGCGTCCATCAGCCACAAACAGAATCCGCACGGTCACGCCTTCCAAACGCTCTCTATGGCTTTGATGAAGACCGTGACCATCATCTCAATATTAAAGCGATCCGCGCTCAGTTTGTACGATTCCTTTCCCATCATGAGCAGCGCGCGGGGCTGTGATAGCGCGTTGCGAAGCGTTGATGTCAGTTGCTCCTGGTCACCAGGTTTTACCAACCATCCATTATCACCAGAAACAAGATCAGTCTGGGTCCCGTCGCCTTGGGCGACGATCACCGGTAAACCTGCCGCCATGGCCTGCTGCACCGCAAGCCCGCCTGTTCCCGGGAGCACAAACAGATCCGCCCACGAAAACCACGTTTCCAGATCCTCCCCGTAGAGCGCACCGACAAAGTTAGCTTGAGGAAAGATTTCAGCAGCTTGTCTCACTAATTCATCCTTTGCCGGTCCATCTCCTACAACCGTCAACTCGATCCCTTGATCCAAGCTGCGACAAGCTTCCAGCAGCATATCGACTCGTTTGCGCTCCTGCAGTCGACCCACAAACAAAATTCTGGGCTCCCGCCCTTCAAAGCTATCCCGGTCAGGCATCGACCCGGGCGCAGGAGCCACCGCGTTGTACGCAGTAAAAATTCGACTTTCAGGAATACCAAGCGCTTGATACTCAGAAGCACCTTGACTGCTGTAAGCGATCAGCGCGTCAAACTGGAACAGATAGCGTCTGCGGAGATATCGTCTTACCGGGGCAAGCAATCCTTCGGCAGCCGGTGCCCCAAGCGCCCATCCGATCGTCGGACGCCCGCGATTCTGCATCCAGCGCAACGCTGTTCGATTCGAAAGATAGCGTGGGTTAGCTTCCAGGATCAACACTTCTGGATCGACAGATTCCAGCCAGTCAAGTAACCCCTTCTGCCAAAGCAGATACCATCGCCCGCCTAGCAAATAGCGATTGTCTGCCCGGGTCCACTCAGCAACGTTTAACTCGGCCGCATTGCGGATTATCTCATCTGCACGCGGCTCGCCCGCAAACACACTCAGCCCTCCCCGGCAAACGTCTGCCAGCAGGTCAAAGAACGCAACCCGGTATCCGGGGAGCACTCGCTGCTGCAGTCCAAGGCGCCCATCGAACGAACTCACACCCTTTCCGATACCATATGCGCGTGTGCTTCCTGAAAATGTCACCAACCAATCGCCTCCAGGTAATCGTTCACCATCCTGTCCAGGCCGAAACGTTCTTCCGCTCTCCTGCGGGCACCGGCACGAAACGCCTCGATGTCTTCCAGAACCATTTCTGCTGCCCGGACCAGCGCTTCGAAATCCGGTCTCTCAAGCTCCCATGAATCCGACCCATACGGCACGACCATACCTGATTCCGCATTGACAATTTCGCTCAACGCACCGGTGTCAAACCCGACCACTGGAAGCCCACAGGCAAGCGATTCGATGACTGAATTTGGACAGGCAGGATGAATGTCTGCAGCAAACAACAAATGTGCAGAGCGGTCAATTTCCGGGATCCGATCTCTGGGCACAGTACCCGCCCAGCGAATCGGGACCCGACTTTTGGCATCGCTTGAGCGCATCACTTCAGGGGCAACCTCACCAACAATCATCAATTCGACCGGTTTTGGGTATCGATCGCCCAGCATCCCGGCGAACTCCATGGCATGCTCCAACCCGAGATCATAACCTCCCGCCAAGCGTCCCTCAACTACCAGTACGCGCACCCCCTCGGGCGGATCGACAGCCAATCCACTCGGTGTGTAACGATCAAGATCTACCCCGTTGTAGATCACAGTATGTGGGGCAGCCGTAAGGCCGTAAACCGTTTCCCACCACTGGTGAACGAAATGACTTTGATAGATTACACCGTGGGCGATGTGGTTGCGGATCCATGAGAGCAACAGGTTCGCTCGCTCGGCCTTCAGATAATGGCGCAATCCCGTCCGGCGTTTTCTATGAATCCAATTTATACCGTCCAGTCTTTGAACAATCCGTACACCTTTACGCCTTGCTCGCCACAGTCCGATAAGATCACGGGTGCCGCCCACCACAAGGGCTGCCCGTACACTCGTATCATCAAGCTCGAATGTTGTAGGGATTCCACGCTCCGTGAGACCACGCCGCATTTTTAATTGAAAGCTAGCCGTGCCACCGGTGCCTGTGAGCTTTGGCACCAAACACAATGAGCGTCCAGTCGATGCTTTCACCGAATCAGACATCGCGCTGCTTTTCTCTCAATCTCGCCGGCCATCGTGGATACATAGTTGAAAGACGGAGGGTGATTCAGGATTCACCCGCAACGGATCCTGGTTTCACACCCCTTGGAGAATTATGGGTATCGATCAAAGCAGCTACGATCCTTTCCGCAGCGTGCCCATCACCATATGGATTAACGGCCCTGGACATCGCGTCGTGTGCTTCGGGATCGTCCAGCAACCGGATGGTCTCAGATAGTATGAGACCGGGGTCTGTGCCTACCAAACGCGCCGTCCCCGCCTCGATCGCCTCAGGTCGTTCAGTCACTTCACGAAGCACAAGCACCGGCGTTCCCAGCGCCGGGGCCTCTTCCTGCACACCGCCCGAATCGGTCAGGATCAGGTGGGCTCGTTTCATCCAGTACACCATGGCTTGATAATCCATGGGTGTGGTAAGCCGGATATTCGTTACGCCCCCCAGGATCCGCTGCGCTGGCTCCTGCACGTTCGGGTTCATATGCACCGGGTATAACAGCGTGACTTGATCGGCATATCTCTCAGCGATTTCACGCAAGGCATCGAATATCCTTTCCATGGGCTCACCAAAATTTTCTCTGCGGTGCGCGGTGACCAGGATGATGCGCTGATCCGGTGGAATGTTGGCGAGATCCTCATCGGCAGGCACATACGACCTTTCGGAGATATCCAATAAGGCGTCAATTACCGGATTCCCCGTCAGCACGATTTGCTCTGCGGGTATCGCTTCACGAATTAGATTGTCATATGCCCAGGCGGTGGGAGCAAAATGAAGATCCGCAACGACACTTGCTATTCGGCGGTTGATCTCCTCAGGAAACGGCTGCCATTTATCCTTTGTCCGCAATCCAGCTTCCACATGTCCCACACGAATATGCTCATAATAGGCCAACAAAGAGGCTATCATCACGGTCGTAGTGTCGCCCTGGACGAGCATCCAGTCTGGTTTTGTTGCCTCTAGAACCGGCTCCAGCCCATTAAAAATGGCGGTGCTCAATGAGGCCAGAGACTGATCCGCACGCATCAAGTCCAGATCATAATCGGGTTTAATGACGAACAACTCCAGTACTTGATCAAGCATCTCGCGGTGCTGCGCCGTTACACAGACTTTCGCCGATACGCCTTGCGTCTGCTCGAGAAGCTTGACGATTGGTGCCATCTTCACCGCTTCCGGTCTTGTGCCAAAAACGGATAGGACTTTTAACGTGGAATCACTCATCGTCCTGTCCAACTCCCAAGCGCATAAGATCAAAACCGGCCGATTCCCATGCTTCAATCTCCCAGACACCGCGTGAGTCAAACACGAATCTTCCCGGCATCCGTTCAGCTACCTC
>JASFLN010000244.1:0-3921 GCA_050118075.1 Anaerolineales bacterium | reverse complement strand
CGGACTCATTCTGGCTGCCGGTTTCCGGATAACCCGCACCGAGCGCCATATGAATCGATCCGCCGATCTTTTCATCAAACAAAATGTTCTTGGTGATGCGGTCGACACCATAATTCAAACCGATTGCAAATTCACCCAGGTAGCGTGCACCCTCATCGGCGTCGAGCATGCGTTCAAGAAATTCTTGATTCTTGTCCGCCTGCGCACTGACCACTCGACCCTTTTCAAAAACAAGCTCGACACCGTTCACTTCATTGCCCCTATAAGCACTCGGATAACTGAAGTGCACCCGACCTTCGACTGAATTTTCAACAGGCCCGGTGTAGATCTCACCGTCCGGCATGTTGTTCAAGCCGCGTGCGTTCAAGAACGTGCGCCCTTTAACTGACAACTTCAGGTCCACATTCGGGCCATGGACCTCCACATGATCGTGTCCCTTAAACGCATCAACCCATCCTTGTTGTTCCTGCGCAACCTGGTTCCATTGGGCAACCGGATCTGCATCAGGTTCATTGACATGACAAGCCTGGAACACGAAATCCTCAAACTCCGAGAGGTTCATTTCGGAATCCTGTGCGTAGGCCTGCGTCGGAAAGAGCGTGGTTAGCCATTTGAATTCACGCGTCTGGCCACGCCTGAACTGGGACTCGAGCACGCCGCGTGTCGCATTATCACGCTGTGCCAATTTAGCCTTATCCGTGTTGGTCAGGCGGCGTGTGTTGCTCTCAGAGTGGATACGGATACGAGCGTCGAACTGTTCATACACCAGGTTATAGAACGTCGGCGGATAGTCAATCTGGTCTTCGTTCGCATACTGGAGGAACACGTCGTCCAGACCGGTTAAAGTGGTTTGGCCACCTAATGAGATAAACAGATGTGGGTGGCCGCCAGCCTCGAGGATCGCCTTGAACGTTGCCCGCACAATGGGCTCTGCAGCTGGTTCGGCTTCGATCAACACACGATCACCAGGTTGGATTTCTGTGGAATAGCCGACATACACTTCAGCCAATCGATCGACCCTTGGATCATTCATAAATTCTCTCCGATTCGTTGATTGTGATCGGGTGCGCGATTATACACTAGTCAAGTGTGCACAATTTTGCAATATTCAGCTCTGTAGGTGACAATCGATCCTTGCGGGATAATAACCTGCCCAACCGATAAGTCGATCCTGCAGTATTGCTCATGAAATCATGTGACAGGAGCTCTTAATTGAGGGAAGATTTTGACCGCTACTGGCGGGATAAATTGTCAAATCAGATCGAAGCTGCCGTTGGCAGTGATGTAAGGGATGAGATCATCAGACCTGATCCAGAGGCGGAAAATAAGAGTGTCATCCAATGGACACGCGCCGTCATGGTCCGGTTGGAAGATTCACTTGATGCTCCCCTCTGTCAACAGATCATGACCGACTGCGCATGTCACTATCCATCCGAGCAGCTTGAGCCGCTGCGTTCACTTTACCAACGTAGTGGTGATCTCAAACAAATTCACAAAGCCCTTCAACAGCAATTTGAGACTTTTATGCGCGAAGCCCTGGAATTGGATGAGGATCAAATCGCTGATATTGTGGAGCGTGGGTGGGGCGCTGCAGGCGTGCTCAACGGTGACACAATCATCGCAACCAAAATTCCTAAAAGTGGCTACCTCAAGGAATACCTTAGTGAACCCGATCCGGACCTGCGCCGTTCGAAGTACTGCCACTGCCCTCGCGTCCGTGATGCTGTGGAGGCAGGGGAAGAGCTCCCGCAGTTATACTGCTATTGCGGTGCTGGGTTCTACAAACATATGTGGGAGACCATCCTGGGAGCTCCGGTAGAGGTTGAGCTGCTAGAAAGTGTGCTCTCCGGAGGGGAAGTCTGCAAGGTCGCGATAAAAATTCCTGGCAAAAGATAAACCCTGTCGACAGCAAGGGGTACGCAGAACGGTCGGGCGATCACCTTCTGTAGAATGAGAGTGAAACGATGCGTACGATTGATCTTGAAAATTGGCCCCGCAGACAGCATTTTGAGGTGTACAGCCAATTTGATTTTCCACACTTCAACCTCACCTTCCCGGTCGAAGTGACCCAATTCCATGCCTGGGTCAAAGCGCGCCACGACTCGCTTAACATCGCAGCTACATATTTGCTGTCCAGGGCTGCAAACGAAATGCCTGCATTCAGACTGCGCATTCATGGCGAGCAGGTAGTTGAGCATACAGTCGTCCACCCCTCATTCACAGTGCTGCTGGAGAGTGAACTCTTCAGCTTTTGCACCGTGGAGTATCGCCAGGATTACGAAAGTTTTCATCTCGCCAGTGCAAAACGCATCGATGAGGTGCGCAGCGAGCCGACGATTGAGGACCAACCTGGCCAGGATGATCTCCTATTCATGACCAGCATCCCATGGGTTCACTTTACGAGCGTGATGCACCCGATCCACATGCATCCCGTCGATTCGGTGCCGCGCATCGCCTGGGGACGTATCGTCGGTAGGGAGAACACACTGCGAATGCCGCTCTCTGTACAGGTTCATCACGGCCTTATGGATGGCTTGCACGTAGGCCGCTACGCTGAGCGAGTGCAGCATCTGTTCAACAACCCGGAGGAACTCCTGGGTTGAGTACTGACAGCTCAACTTCGAAGTCCTGATCGATCCCTGCACCCCCACCAATTAGACCCTCAACAGATTTGCCCGACCCATGAATGCAAGACAATGAGGAGGTGTGCTATGAAAATCCGTTCTTTGTATGCTCTGCTCTCGACGACCTTTTTAAACCTTGTCTTGCTCACCGCCTGCATGCAACAAGGCAGTTCTCCATCAGCGCAGGACGCCATCGACAGTGCGAAACCAGTGGAGATCATCAGCGAGGGTGTTGAAATTGAGGTTCTCAGTGCCGAAAGGTTGGATAGCTATCAGACCCATTACATGATGAACTACCCACCCCAGGGAGAGCAATTTATCCGCATTGACGCAGCAATCAACGGAACCGACAACCCGGAGCTATGGGGAAAGCTGAATCTGGCACTCGGCGATACGGAAGGAAGATATACCCCCGTTCATGTGCGCCGTGTCCTTGTTGGTGATGATTATGAATACACTGCCGACGAAGATTACAATTTTCGATACCAATTCTTTTTCAGCGTTCCACAGACATCCGATGTGCGTACACTTCGCCTCCTGATTCAAGAAAAACAATCCTTATCACTCAGCGAACTTCTGAATACCTCGCATAGCGAGCCGCCAGTTCCACGCAGCACGCCGGTAACCGGGGAATACAGCGTTGTCGCCGGGGGATCCTCCAACGCTGCGCTGGCGACCCACACAACCGTATCAGGAGGTCAATACAACACCGCTGCAGTCGCCTATGCCACCGTCGGTGGTGGGCGGGAGAACAATGCCAGCTATCTTTATGCCACTGTATCTGGCGGGTATGGAAATCTTGCCTCCGGCAGAGAAAGCAATGTGGGAGGCGGCAGCAGAAACACAGCCCTGGGTGACCATGCAGTCATTGCTGGTGGGATTCAGAATCATGCCAACGCCAGCGATTCTGTCGTCACAGGCGGTGCCTACAACATTGCAGACGAGATATACGCGACGGTCAGTGGTGGCACTCGCAACGTGGCAAGCGGTACTGCGTCGGTCGTATCGGGAGGTGCTGGTAATGAAGCCACCGGAGCACAGTCATCCATCAGCGGCGGTCTCGGTAACCAAGCGACGGGGAACTACAGTGTCGTATCCGGTGGTCATGAAAATCTTGCCAGCGGCGATTACAGCGTCACTCTTGGCGGTTTTAACAACCTTGCAGGCGGAAATTATAGTGTTGCCCTCGGACACAGCAGCCATGTTTCAGCTGACCACCCCGGCGCATTCCTGTTCGCTGATTCGCTCGCATATCCTTTTACTTCAGAGAACGCAAACGAATTCGCAGTGCGTGCAA
>JASFLN010000243.1:0-3928 GCA_050118075.1 Anaerolineales bacterium | reverse complement strand
AGTCAAATACGAAACCAGTCTGGGATGAGTGGTCGTGAAGCCGCACAGAGGCTGCTTCAGTATGGCGGCCTCTCTGGGGTGGACATCGAACGGGTGCAGTCCAGACTTGGTGATCACTACGACCCACGCGAAAGAAGTTTAAGGCTCTCACCTGGCGTTTCCGATGGACAGTCGGTCGCGGCTGTTGCGATCGCAGCCCACGAAATCGGCCACGCTCTGCAAGATAAGCAAAACTACGCACCGCTGCGTTTCCGGGCTGCGTTGGTCCCCGCAGTAAACATTGGTTCGACGTTGGGTTGGATCCTGATCTTTGTGGGATTGCTGATACGAGGTGCGTTCGGGCAGCAAGTTGCGATTATCGGCCTGGCAGCGTTTGCGCTTGGTGCGGTATTTGCGCTTGCTACATTACCTGTTGAGCTCAACGCCTCGACACGCGCCCGACAACTGCTTGCCAGCTCTGGGATCATACAGAGCCAGCGTGAACGTGAAGGGGTCAACTCCGTTTTACGCGCGGCTGCGTTCACATATGTTGCGGCACTTGCAGCGGCAATACTACAGCTGCTCTATTATGCATTTCTCGTGCTTGGATTGGGTGGCCGGCGGCGTCGGTAATAGAAAGCACCTGATGACCTACCGTTCAGATCGAACCTGCCCCCCGTGACAGAGCAATGTACGAACAGCCAACGAATCTAACTCCCAAGCCAGAACCAAATTCGGGGCGATTTACTTTTCGCCTCGCAGTCCTGGCTCTGCTTGCCAGTCTGCTCGGCGGTATTGCTGGGGGGAGTATCGTTTGGTTTGCCATCGACAGCAGCGTCGTCTCCCGGTCCGTCGAAACCCCAGTCGCCGAAATTGCTGCACCAACTCAGCTTAAAGTCGACGTCAATATAAATAGTGCGGTCACAGAAGTCGTCCGAGATGTCGGCCCTGCCGTCGTTACCGTGATCAACCAACGCCCTCGAGGGATCTCACTCTTTGGAACACCCATAAACCGTTCAAGCTCTGGATCGGGTGTCATTATTTCCAATCAAGGATACATTGTCACCAACAACCATGTTATTGAAGGTGCAGAAAGCCTTGAAGTCATCCTCGCAGACGGAACTACGCTCCCAGCCAAGTTGGTCGGCAGCGATATCTATGCCGATCTAGCGATCATGCATGTCGAAGGCGAGATGCCCGCGGTTGCCAACTGGGGAAACTCGGACACGCTCAAACCGGGTGAGGCTCTGATTGCAATCGGCTCCCCACTCGGCGACTTCACCAATACGGTGACAGTGGGAGTTGTCAGCGCAACAGAGCGCTCGATTGAGATCGCTCAAGATTATGCCCTTGAGGGTTTGATCCAGACAGATGCGGCGATCAATCAGGGCAACTCCGGGGGGCCGCTGCTTAATTTATCCGGTGAAGTCGTGGGCATCAACACGTTGATTGTCCGGGGAGATGGACAGGGCTCTGTCGTCGCCGAAGGGCTAGGCTTTGCCGTGCCAAGCAACACTGCCCGAGCGATTGCCGAGCAAGTCATACTCAACGGATACTTCGCCCGCCCGAACCTCGGCATCCGCTGGGTCACGATCACCCCTGCACTTGCCGCCCGTTATCGCCTGCCAGTTGACCACGGTATTTACATCACTGAAGTTGAGCAAAATGGCCCTGCGGCGAGGTCAGGACTTACGCCGGGCGACATCATCACCGAACTGCAGGGAGAACCAATCGACAGTGAGCAACCTTTCCAGAATCTACTCTTTAAATTTGAGCCTGGCGATCGAGTAACGCTTCAAATCCAACGTCAGGGGGACCTCATCGAGCAGAATGTCAATCTGGGTACGATGCCAGGTTGAAGCTCCGAATAAATTCCATTCCGCATCAAAATTCTCGGCAGAAGCTTATCTACCGGGCCAAAACCTTTGACGGCACTGTGGCGCGATGCTAGAATCGGCTATTCCTAGAGGCTGGGGCTTGCGCTCATTCTTAGTTCGAGCGAACAGAAGTAGATGTCATCATCGAGTTGACCTCAAGCCGACACCCAGGGATGGAAATACCTCCAGGTAAAAATCTGATAAGCAAATTCAACAAAACTTCCAGTTCCTTGCGCATTTTGCAGGTGCCGCCGATGCCTGGGTTGGATATAGGCTGGAAGTCCAAGTGATTGATTTAAGCTGATCACCTGCTATTAGACAGGAGCGGCGCAATGGACCCGACGCAGATTGATCCTACACTCGAAAAAATCCGCTCTGCACTCGAAGCCGATCATATTGATGTAGCGATTGCGGCGTTAATCCAGCTGCACCCTGTTGACCGAGCCGACGCATTCTCCGATCTGGATGACAAGGTGCAGGCCAAGCTGCTGCCCGAGCTGGAGATCGGTGATACTGCCGACCTGCTCGAAGAACTTGATGACGCTGAGGCGGCAGATGTCGCTGAGGGCTTATCCACCCGCTTCCTGGCAAACATCCTGGATGCGATGGAACCGGACGAAGCTGCAGACGTTCTTGGTGACCTGCCAGCCGACCGTGCTGCTCAAGCACTGGCGGCAATGACGGAGCCGGAGGACGTCATCCCGCTGCTAGGATATCCGGACGAGACGGCGGGTGGTTTGATGACCACCAACGTCGTCACCCTCTCACCGGAACTGTCCACCTCTGAGGCGATCGAATACCTGCGTAAGATGACACCCGGGTCCGATACACCGTATTACTTATATGTCGTAAATCGGGAACAAAAGCTGCTGGGCGTTGTGGGTTTGCGCGATCTGGTCGTCTCATCCCCAACAACAAAAATCCAAGCCATCCTTGAGCCTGAAGTCATCCGCGCCACAACCGAGATGGACCAGGAGGATGTCGCCCGGCTCATGGTCCGCTACGATCTCACGGCAGTCCCGGTTGTTGATGAGCATGACGTGCTCTGGGGAGTTATCACCTACGATGACCTCGTGGATGTACTGGAGGACGAGGCGACTGAGGACCTTTACCGATTGGCGAATGTCTCCGATCCTGATCTTTCTTTCGATAGCCCGATTGGCATCTCTGTCCGCCGGCGGATCCCCTGGCTGTACGTCAGTGGTGTCACTGCACTTTTCGCCTCCTGGGTTATTTCCCAATTCCAGGCTGTGATCGCACAAGTCGCAATCCTGGCCGCATTCCAATCCGTAGTTGCTGGGCTGGGTGGAAACACCGCAACCCAGACTCTGGCCATCATCGTACGTGCCATTGCACTGGGCGAGATCGAACTAAAGGATGCCTGGCGGACACTGCTGAAGGAAGCTGCTGTTGGTTTGCTTCAGGGTGTATTCGTCGGTGCGGCAGCAGGCATCGGTGTCTTTCTCTGGACAGCCAATCCCTATTTAGGCCTCGTGCTCGGGTTGGCATTGGTCGGAAACATGCTGATCGCGACGACCGTAGGTACATTGGTGCCGCTTATCCTCAAAGCTGCAAAACTCGACCCTGCGCTCGCCTCCACTGTGCTGGTCACTTCTGTGACCGACAGTGTCGGTTTTGCGCTTTTCCTCGGTCTGGCTTCGATCTTCCTGACACAAATGCAGGGGGTCTGATGAGCGGATTGATCATATTAAACCCTTATGCCAATCGTTGGGAAGCAGCCAAGCAAAAAGCCCCGCTCCTCAAAGCATGTGATGAACTCGACTTGGGCTTTGACTGCATCGAAACAAAAAAACCTCTGGAAGCGATAGAGATCGCGCGTAAGGCAGCCTCCGAGGGGATAAGCCCAATTATCGCTGCAGGAGGTGATGGGACCATCGGAGAGGTCCTGAATGGTTTGTTCGCCTTCGGTTCAGCTGAAGGGAGCATCCCTTTTGGGATCATCCCACTGGGAACGGCGAATGACCTGGTGACAAACCTCGGACACCCAAAGACATTGCAGGAATCAATCCAACTCATCAAAAATGGAAAAACAAGACGCATCGACGTAGGGA
>JASFLN010000242.1:0-3965 GCA_050118075.1 Anaerolineales bacterium | reverse complement strand
CAAACACCTGTAACTCAAGCGCTCGATAAGTTGAATATCCAATATAAGCTTCATGTGCATGACAGTCCACTGCGCTCTTTAGAACAAGCCGCACGCGAGCGCGGTCTCGAACCCGGACAGATCGTGCGCTCGCTGCTCTTTCGAATGGAGGGGAACGCATTTGTGATGGTGCTCGTTCCAGGACCTAGCAAGGTGGACTGGGCTAAACTGCGCCACTATCTGGGTGTTTCGAGGGTGACGACTGCCCGGCCTCAGGAGGTTGAACAGATCACGGGCTACCCCACTGGTGCAGTTTCACCTTTCGGACTCAAACACTCCGTGCGCTTGCTCGCCGACGAAAGCATCTGTGATCACGAACTCATCTCACTTGGCGCAGGCATCCGCAATGCAGGCATTATCCTGGAGAGAGGTGCACTGCTCAAGCATTTAGAACCCGAATTGGGTGAATTCACCGAGCGCTGAGCCCCCTGAGCCCCTTTGTCCCCCTAATGAAAATTTGAATTATGCCAGTGCAAAATCCACGACTGCGCGGGCAATTTTTTCGTGTGCCTGAATTGTGGCACCTAATTCCCCTTCGATGTAGATGGAGTGATCGGCATCCGGGACGATGGTGTACTCAAATGGCTTCTCAGATTGTAGCTGGCTGAGTTTATGTTCGTTATAGAACCGATCCGCAGTCCCCAGCGCCAGATAAGATTCATTTTTCGTCTGGACGAACACCGGGTCAAATACCGGGGTTCCCAAAGGCGGTGTGAGATAGACAGCACGTGCATGCTCCAGTTCCAATTCCATGCTGAGCAGCAACGCGATGACTGCAGCCCCTAGCGATTTTCCAGCGAGCACGAGGCGAGGGTAATCACGCTGTGCCAGGATATTTTCGAGCGCACCGCGGCACTCTTCCACGATGGCCGGGATATACTCCGGAGCAAACGATTCTCCCGCTGATTGATAGCCATAGCTGAGCGAGAATGTATCCCATCCTTCAGAAAAGAGCATACGGCTGGGAAAATATAACAGCGGTCCATCCACACCGTAGTTATCACCTGGCAGCTGGTAGTACATCCCATGTGCATCCCCTGCCTGTCGCATATATTTATGTCGCAGTGGATTTCCTCGCGAGTCTTTCAGATCGAGAACCGTGGGATCGGGCATCGCTCGCTATCCTTTGCTTGACCTTCTCAAGGTATCCAGGCGGGCAAGAAACCATTTTGGACCAGGATCGTCTCCTCACCTGAATCCAGGTCGATCCAGCCAATATCGGGTTGCACGTTTAAATCCCCCAAGCTGCGGCGCATGAACGCCAGCTTGTCACCATCCGGGCTCCAGGTAAGCGCCGAGTAGTTGAGATTCGGGTCAGTTGTCAAGGATTCAGCTTGCTGCGTTACGGAGTCCAATATCCAGATCTGCCGTCCAGGCGTCCAGAGCCGCTCATCAAGATACTTGCGTGTAAACGCCAGCAGCTCACCATCCGGATGAAATACCGGCGCAGCATCCTCTACCCTGATCTCTTCACCTGGAGAGATATCAACCGTTCGACCACTCTCAAATTCAACCCGGTAGAGGTGACTGTAAAACGCCTCCTCGTTGGTCTGGCTCCCCGGATCGGCGTCAACTTGTCCCTGCGTGAAGACGATCTCGGGGATCACGAACATCTCGCCGTCCGGCGACCAGGTTCCCATTTGCCCCAGGCCATTGGGGATAAACTGCAGGATCACCGGCTCCTCGACAGTGCGCACATCGACAACAACTATCGCCTTGAGGATTTCGTCATAGTACGTAAGCCAACCCGTCGGTGACCAATCAGGGCCCCATACATCGTGCCCCTGTGACTCGAGTACTACATGCGAGGCGGTTTGATCGAGAGAAAGCAATCCAATCTGACGACGCCGAAGCTCAAGGCGGCCGGCTGCTCCCTCCCCGAATTGATGTTCCTCAAACGCCAGCCAGCGACCATCCGGCGAAAAGACCGGCGCCCGGCAGGATGCTTCTGCAGGGCATTCAAGCACGATCTGGTCGCTCTCCTCCAGCAGGTCCAGCAGGTGCAGGCTCGTGCCGCCATCGCCAGCAACTGCTGTGTAGGCAATGCGAGCTCCATCCGGACTCACGCTGAAATCTTCCACCCCGTAGGCTGACTGGGTTAAGGTCGTCCTGGGTGCATCCAAAGCGAGATCTTGAGTGTAGAGTTCGGCTTTATCTTCTGCCGGCCAGAGATAGACCAGGCGAGGGTGACCCACCGTAAACTGCCAGGACGTCGTACGCAGCAATGGGAGGATTCGCTGGGAGCGGGCTCCAGCCTGCAGCTCAACCGTAACCTGTTCGTCACTTGGCCAGGGCTGATCGGGTTGGAAGATGAAACGGCCCGCTTCCCAGTAGAAGCGGCCTTCGATCTCGGGAGTGACCCTGAAATGAGAGACCAATGAAGCCGTGTTCATCACCTGACTGAATTCGATCTGGATGCGTGCCGTAGCGGGAACTGCCACCTCCGCGGGTGAGGGCAGCACGAATTCAACGCGCGGCGCAGAAAAAATAGCCACGATTAACAGTCCGGCAATAAAGCCGATGGCCATCAAGAGCAATGGAGGCAATCGTAATCGTGATTTCTGCATACGCCTCCCGGTCGCTGGTGCTTCAACCTAAACCGTCCGAAATGATCTATCCCTCGGACAGCCTCTGCTTCAAATCTTCAATCGCGCTAACCGGTGTCGGGTCCACCCTGTAGGCTATAGCGAGGTAGTAGGCTGTGTAATCACCGAAGTGCAGCGCGGTCCACTGCTGCGCCAGCCTTGACTTGCCCCTGGCCTGGATGATATCCGTGTTGAAGCCTTCCAGCATTAAAATCTGACGGCTAACGTCCACCCGCAATTCGTTGCGGGCGTGCTGCGCCTCACCCTTCAAGAAGACCAGCATGGTCTGGGCAAAGAGCGCCTCCGGCTGCTCGACACCCGCAACCATGTTGTGATCCGCTTCCGGAAGTTCTTCGAACTGCGCTACCGCCTTGGCCAACTCTGCGATCTGGGTCCGCCAGCGGCGCGCCACAGGGACAAGGAAATCGGCGCCCAGGATCGTGGGCCACCGGCCCATCAATTGCCCAGCCATGCGTTTGGCTGGGTTCTCAACCACCGGAACGTCGGCAGTGATGCTCTTTTGCTGTGCGCGCATCGCCTCCAGCGCGTCCTCTAGCTCCATTTCTGGATCGGGGATCAAACCCAGTCGGCTGAACAATCCAAGCAGCAGGCCAAATGAATAGCCGACCGCCGCTCTGGGCTGTCCATCGTGATCGAACTGCCAGACAGGTACTCCAACGTCCGCAGCGCGCCGGGCGAGTTCTCCCCCGGTCGTCACTACCAGCACCTGAGCACCAGATTCCCAGGCAGCGTCAAACGCGGAGAGAGTCTCCTCCGTGTTACCTGAGTGTGAACTCGCGATGACCAACGTTTGCTCGCCAGAAGCGAATGCGGGTAGGTCGTAATCCCGCCACACAATCACCGGGACCATCGCCATTGGTGCAATGTACGCAGCCAGCAGGTCTGCGCCAATCGCAGATCCGCCCATCCCGGCGATCACAACCTGCTTTACGCCCGAGATTTCGCCGATGGGCAGCGTTTTCCCAAGCTCCCAGGCGCGTTCAAGTTGGTCCGGAAGGTCATCAATGGACGCCAGCATGTCGTTCCGGTCGATTTCATGGAAAGCTTTATGATCGTCGAGCTTCATTCTTCCTCCAAAGTAAATTTATAGACCTCCGGTCTTGGCCAACCGGAGTGTGAGGCGACCCAGCGGGCGGCGTCAGACGGTTTATCACCGTATGCAATCCGCTCTTGCAACGCTTTACGGACCTCGCCCTCCGTCCAAACCGTTGGACCCGAAGCGCCAGCCACGACGAGCGTATATTCGCCACGTGGTTCAACTGATCCCAGCGTATTCAGAATCTCGCCCAGGTCTCCCCGGACGATCTCCTCATGCACCTT
>JASFLN010000241.1:0-3976 GCA_050118075.1 Anaerolineales bacterium | reverse complement strand
GCCAATCCAACTGCTCCGTGCTTAGGCCTTTGAGCGTCTCCTTACAATCCTCGTGGAGCATATCGAGCATATCAACATACGATTTCATCAAAACATCCATGGGAGCCTCATCAAGAATGTGTCAAGGAATCAATGGTCTCTAGCGGGTGAGCAGCTGGATCTGATCAAAGATCATCCCGGCGCTGTTCGGCTCGCCCATTCCCTCCGAATTCACCCCAGGTGAAGACCAGCGGCAGGCTGGCAAGCACAATGAACAGTGTGTTGAAGAGGGCGTTGAAGTACACACCAAAGCAGATTGATAATCCTGTATCCAGTAGGTACCAGAGAGATAACCCGTAGAACATTGCATTGCGAGCCCAACGTTCCCGCCGCTTGAAGGGGTGCAGTGCTAAGAAGGTCAATGTCAATCCCCATCCGGCAACCGTAGCGCCCCAGACCCCGTAAACCCAGGCGCGGAAGCGGAGTGTTGGCGTCGACGGATCCTGGCTGGCCCAGAAGACGGGATCGATTTGATCATTGAATGAGCTGAACAAGGGCGTACTATTAGAGAGAGCCATGAAGACTCCAAACAATGTCACGCCCACGCCCACGATAAGCAGCCATCGCTGCCAGAACAGGAAGGCTCTCATCCAATTTCTCCCTTATGGATAATTCGGTTTAAAGAATACCAACACTGGATGAGTATTCACCTGTTAGAGTATTGCGAAGAGATTATTGAGTCAACATAAAAGCGACCAGATCATTGATCTCTTCTTCTGTCAGCAAATACTGGTATCCCTGCTCCATGTTGTTCCGGTAGCCTTCGACGATAAAAGCACCTGGGTTTGTGATTGATTCGCGCAGGTATTCTTCTGCGGTCTGATCTGTTCGGGTTGCGGCAGTTTCAGCGATGCCCTGCATGCTTGGACCTGCGTTCTCACCTTCCTTTTGACTTCCATCCAGCGAGTGACAGCCGGCACAAGCCGAGCTGACGGACTCCGTTCCTGTTGTAAAGACCCGCTCGCCATTTTGGGGATCACCGATGTCCTCCGGTCGCGCGGCTCCTGGACCGCAGGCGGCGAGTGAAAACATAGATGTGACGATCGCGATGAATGCAATGTAATCGAGCTTAAATGTGTGGTCGCTTTTCATTTTGAGTTTGCTCCAATTCGGCTAATGGCGATGATCCAGGCTGACGTTTGGGCTTAATCGCAGGCTGGAAGAGTGGCGGTGATGATGTTAATGCAAAGAGTTGACAGGCTGTAATCCTACCATATTTATCCGATTATCGCGGGCGCTATCCGTTTTCAAAATCTAAGGTCCAACCGAGGAGGTTCTTTTCCCGGATCTCCGTTATGATCAGATTTGGTCCTTATTCTTCTTGAACTCCGTCTCTGTCGGAAGTAGTGAAGGGGAAGCCGTTGAAAGGGCAACGGCACTTTTACCAATCCTGTGGCTGGGGACCATCCGATTCCAATAACTTCCTTGACGATGGCAGTGATGCGTTTTTCCCTTGTGTCCTCCCGGTTGGTGCCCTGAAGCCGGTAGAGGAAGCGCACCTTCAACAGGCTCTTAAAGGCGTAAACCCGATTGCTTTAAGTTCGCCTTGTGGATGATCAATCAGGCTTCTGACTCCTGCATATGATTTCGCTCGAGCCCGGATCTCCAGGCATGGCGATCCCCGGATCCATACGCATTGTGAATTTAGGAAAGCACGCTGCTCTCCGGATTTCACGTTTTATGGTATCTGCAAGATCGTGCTTATCAAATGGACTCTAAGAAAGGCTTATATATTCTGCAGGTACTCGGGGTTATTCAGCTTCTATCGGGGAGCTGATTTTTCCTAAATGCTTTGTTGCGAAGGTATTCGTTTTCCCATCTAGTTCGAAGGTTTGGACCAAATCCCAGGTCCGCGCCCCCGGAGCCCACTTGAATTCATACAGGAAAGGGGTGTCTTCGTATTCAAACCGAAAGGCGATGCGGTTCTCCTCGAGCACCCCCCGGCCAACGACACAATCAACCGGGACTTCGGTCGTATCGAGCAGGTGCATGATGAACAGGTCTTCATCAGGGTTGTAGCCAATGTGGTAGACCGCCTCGTATTCCGCTGTCGGGTTGTCTGTGGATGTGTCGGATTTACAATGCATCCGGAGGAAGGTGTCGTTCAGGATCCAATGGGCAAGGATTTCCTGGTGTAGTTTGATTTCTCCCATCGTGCCGGTCAGCTGCCAACGACCAACAAGGTTATTAAGGAAATCACGCTCTTTGTTCATGTCAGGTCCTTCTCCAACGTCAAATATGACCGCTCAGCTATGCTGCGCAGCGCGGCCCGTTACATGGCAATGCTGACATGCATGTTGTTCGAGGTTGTTAATCTATAATTTGTCTGCGGGACAGGCGATGTCAGCCGCTAAAGGTCTTCGGTGAGTCGGTCGAAAGTCTCCACGGTGACGGCGGGTGCGGTTGAAAAGCCAATACCTAGCATCTTTGAGAGGGCGACTGATGTCTTCATGGCCGTTTCCGTGTCTGGGAAGTCAGCGATGAGGACGAGGTCCTGCTCACCTAGAATCGCGTATGCTGAGTCCAGCTTGCCACCAAATTTCTCGATCAGCGCTTTCGTGTCCTCGGTTCGTTTCGAGCTGATCTTGGCGACCGATTCGGGTGAATAGCTCCCGAACATGAAATAGGTTGCCATCGTTTGTTCTCCTTCCGCTCGAACCTCACCAGTAATATTCCGACTGATGGGCTCGGACAACTCTATAGTCAGTATATAGTATTTTTACAAGAGCATCCCCCGGGTTGGGTTTAATGAGAAGTCTAGAGACGTACGTATTGAGCTGTCGACATCCCCAGCACAGCGATCACCATCAAGACAACACCCCACTGTCCCAGAGAGACCATCCTGGCACTCAATGCCTGCAGCTGCGCGGCTTGTTCGTCATTTGGCGGTCCCCCCTGGGTCTTAATCGCCTGTCCGATAGCACCCATGTCAGATAGTACCGCGCGGATGAAGACAAGCGCGATCACCCAGGCGATTGTCCCGGCAATCCCGCCTATGGTGAGCATCAACCCGTAGCCAGAGGCGAGTGCTGCTAATCTGAATTTGAACAGGCTCCAGTACATGATCCATCCCGAGAGCAGTGTCAACGTGGCAGCGGTATAGACCGTGATGGTGAAACGGGTGCGGGAGGTCAGATACTGCATGACACTTTGTCCCTCACCACCGGTTGCCTGCACGGTCGGCTGTAAAAAGCCAATGTTGAAAAAGCTCACGCCCACCCAGAAGATGCCTGAGAAGATGTGGATGATGCGCATCACGATCATAAACACGTTCATATTCTCGCCTCCAAATTGTGGGATCGACCGGGAAGTCTGTGTTGTGGGAATCGGTGACCGAGAGGATCCGATATTGAATACCAATATATATTAGACCAATTAAGTCTTAAATACCATACTGAGTTTTCAGGGAGTAGCAGTGTGGATTTTTAAACAGGATGAATTGGGGACTGGGGGTTCATCGATCGTTTGTTTGGATCTTATTCGAGGCTGGGAGCTTCTGAAGCTATGATCCGATCAGGATGGTATAGGAAGCCTCGCGTTTCAAGCGATCGCGGATGGGTTCGCCACCCTCTGCATAAACCGTGGAGAAGGCGGCATCGACTTCTAATTCGAAGAGCACATATCGCTCTGCGACCTCGAAACCGGCTGAAGTGATGGCTATTTCCCGGCTTGCCTGGTCTACGATTGGCTTTGCAGTGCCTGAGCCGAAAAATTCACCTTCTCCGCCGCCTGAATCGGCCACCGAGCAATGCAGCGCGTAGCGGCCGTCGCGGCGCAGGTCGTGACCCTTGGGGGAGGTGGGTTCCATGAAGATGAACAGACGGTTTTCGCCGAGGATCGGCGTCACTGGGTGGACCCTCGGCGACCCGTCTTTGCGTATCGTCGCCAGGAAGGCCACCTCACTGGCAAACCGCTGGCGCCCAAACTTAGCCAGGCT
>JASFLN010000240.1:0-3981 GCA_050118075.1 Anaerolineales bacterium | reverse complement strand
GTCCGGAAGCCACACGTGCAGCGGCCACTGAGCGGATTTGCCTACCGTTCCGACAAAGAGCAGCAGCCCCACCAAGCCGGCAGTGGACAGCGCCGGGATCACCGATGGCGTCGTGGCGAGCATCTCAAGAGTAGCTTCATTGAAAAGGATCTCGCGGAAGCTGAGCGTACCGGTGACCGAGTATAGATAGGCGAGACCCAACAACATGAAGACATCGCCGACGCGTGTGGTAATAAACGCTTTGACCATCGCGTCGCGGGCGGAGGGTTTACCGTACCAGAAACCGATCAGTAGGTAAGAACACAAACCCATGATCTCCCAACCAATAAACAGCAGCAGCAGGTTGTCGGAGAGCACGAGGGTGAGCATGCCGAACGCGAACAGCGAGATAAACGCGAAGAAACGCGCGTACATCGGCTCGATGCCACCTGCATGCGGGGGCAGACCCTGGCGGTCTTCGGGATCCTTTGGCTTGCCAAAATTATGATAGCCGACGCTGTAGATGAAAATGGCCAGACAGGTCCAGGCGACGAAGAAGAGCGTGATCGCGCCCAGCGGGTCGAGCATCACGCCGATGTTGAATGTCGTTTCACCCGTCGGCAGCCAGCTGATAGATGAGCTGAAAGGATGATGGCCGAGTTCCTCGGTGTTGATCGCCTGCCAGAAGACAAACATCGCCGCCCCCCAGGACAACAGCATACTTCCAATCGCGATCGAGTGGCTCAGACGGTTGCTTCGATAGGCTCCCAACACGATGATAAAAAACGCCAAAATCGGGGGGAGCGGTATAAGCCAGAGTAACGTTTCTATTTGCATAGCACCTTGCCTACCACTTCATCATGTCGATCTCTTCAACCGCCACGGTGCGGCGCCGGCGGTAGATCGAGATGATCAGCGCAAGACCGACTGCCGCCTCAGAGGCAGCGACGGCGAAAACGATTAATGCGAACGCTTGTCCGGAGATTGCATCCGGGGTGATATAACGCCAGAAAGCGACCAGGTTCAGGTTGACGGCGTTGAGCATCAGCTCGATAGCCATCAAAATTGCCAGTGCGTTTCGACGCGCCAGCGCGCCGTAGACACCGATAGAGAAGAGCGTCGCTGCGAAGATCAGATACCAACTAAGTGGGATCATGTGTCTTCCCCCTCCCTTCGTTCTGCAAGAAATGGCCAGGCTACGATGATCGAACCGATCAATGCTGCCAATAAGAGTACCGAGGCGACTTCAAACGGCAGGATGTACTGATTGACATCTACCAATGCACGCCCGAGCGTCTCCAGGTACTCCTCCTGTCCCATGGCGAGCGGTGGAGTCTGCAAGTTAAACGCCGGTGTTTGGGTGATCATGACCAGCAAGCCGGTGAGCAATATCAGCGCACCGATGGCAGCCCCCCACCACGTTTTAGTCACCGTGCGCATCGCGCTGCGCAGCGGGTCGTGTGTGAGCATGACCACGATGATGATCATGATCGCAATCGCATCGATGTACACCGCCACCTGCACGACGGCCAGGAAGGGCGCGTTCAGGAGCACAAAAAGCACGGCGACACCGGCCAGGGTCAAAATCAGCCAGAGCGCGGCGTGGACCATCGATGGCGAGGTGACGACCATCAGTGCTGAAACCAGCGTGACGAAAGCTATCAATAGAAAAGTGATTTGCAGTATGGTCATAATGCCTGCACTTTCATCGAGAATTAAAACTTATGCCGCTTCGGGAGCCGATTTCCGGCGCACGCGCTGCTGACGTTGCTCTGCCTGCGATCGTTGATAGCGGGCGTACGCACCCAGTGCAATTAATGTAATCACAATCAGGATAGCATTGGCACCCAGATGGATGAAAAATCGCGGCAACCCAAAATCGACCGCGACCTTCTCCGCGATCGCGGTGAAGATCAGGCTCGCGAGTGCGAGCGGCGTGATGAATTTCCAATTGAACGAGTTCATCTGGTCGATACGGATGCGTGGAAACGAACCGCGCAGCCAGATGACAACGAAATACACGAGGGACGTCTTGATGATGAAATAAAGTAAACCTAGAAGTGTATATCGCTCCGCCCAGGGCCCCTGCCATCCACCCAGGAAGATCGTAGCTGTAAGCGCCGAAATCGTGAAGGCATGCAGGAACTCGGCGACGAAGAACATGCCGAATTTCAGGCCGGAGTACTCAATATGAAAGCCGGCGACGATCTCCGACTCCGCTTCGAGCAGGTCAAACGGCGCCCTTCCGACCTCGGCAACCGAGCTCACAAAGAAGATCAACGCGGCAATTGGCGCCAGGAAAATGTAGGCTAATGGGGTTTGCGCTCTGACGATTGCCTGCATCCCCATCGAGCCGGTCAGCAGCACGGGCACGAGCAGCGCCAGCACCATCGGGACCGCGTAAGAAACCATCAATGCAACCGTGCGAAATGCACCCAGCAGAGCGTACTTGTTGTTCGATGACATACCAGCCAGCATGATGCCGAGCGTGCCGATCGCACCCACCGAAATGACGTAAAGAATGCCGACGTTGATATCCGCACCTAGCAGTGTAGGTGCCATCGGGATCACTGCCCAAAGACCGACCACCGACATCACCGCCAGGAGCGGTGCCAGGTTATAGGGAATTAAGTCCGCCCCGGTGGGGGTGATGAGTTCTTTAGTCACAAGCTTCATCAGATCAGCAACCGTCTGGAAAATACCGAACGGACCCACGCGGTTAGGACCGAGGCGATCCTGGATGCGGGCGACGATTTTTCGTTCCGCCCAGATGAGCAGGAAGGTAAGCAGCAGCATCACGGTGCCCAGCACGAGCGCACCCAGCAGCTGCAGCAGGAACGTGGCTACAGCGGGCTGCAACCCCCAGCCGAGCAGCAAGCCCTCAAGCCAATTGGCGATAAATAAAAAAGGGTCGGAGAGAAATGATTGCATGCCTGACTCCCAAATGAAGGCAAAGAAATAGCTGATGTGAGTTCACATCAGCTAATCTAGAATTCAATCAAAAGCTATACCCATTCCAGAACTCCCTTGCGCCAGGCATAGAGCAAGCCGGCGGCAAGGATCAGGATGAACAATACCCCTTCAAGGACCATATAAAGTTCGAGCTTGTCGTAAGCGACGGCCCAGGGGAAAAGGAAAACCGCCTCAATGTCGAAAACTACAAACACCAGGGCGTAAATATAGTACGCACCCTTGAGCTGAACGTAGGTCTCGCCCACTGTTTCGATACCGCACTCGTAGATTGAATTTTTTAGTGAATTGGGTTTCTTGGGTGAGAGTAGCCAGTTAGCCAGGATAGCTACACTGGGCAGAAGCACACCGGCGCCAAGTAATAATGCAATGAAAATCCACGGTTCGAGCATAGACGATTCCTTAGTCGTTCCGGTTGGGATATGGAATAGAACGGTCGAAGTTTACCATGGCGACCTGATTGCGTCAAAGGTCACATGTGGAATCACCCATCGGAGTATCCATCCATGGGGCAATTGACCCAATACATATGGGTATCTCTTTGAAGTTGCAGGCAGGATGGCTGTTGATTGAGCGAGGGTATATAAGGGTGACGGCGTGATGTCGGTTGTGCCGTTTACACGACACATCTGTCCGAGCACCACGCCGTCATTCCCCCTAAATTCGTCACGTCGCTCCTGGATTCAGGAGGAACCCAAAGAATTCAGGCTCGTTGAGTGGCCCCCTTCCGTGCAACGATGGTGGGCTGAGCTTGGGATGAAATTCGCATTCGGGAAACAGCAAAGCGCGGCCGATCAAGCCACGCTCTTCGCATCTCCCCTTTGGTTATCCAGTCCGTCATCTCTCCACCCTGCTCCAGTACTATAGTACTAGATACCCTAATCTAGCATTTTTGGGAGGGGTTGTCAAGGAAATTGTACATGGGGATTGGGGATGTGGGATTAGGAATTTGAGGCACTCATTCACTCCGGCACCCGGGCACCCCTCTTTTTTTGTCTTTCCGAGCGTAGCGAGGAATCCTCTCGTACCAAG
>JASFLN010000239.1:0-3983 GCA_050118075.1 Anaerolineales bacterium | reverse complement strand
TCAAACACTTGATCTTGCTCGGCAAAGCGCGTGCGGGTCCTTAAATATAGGGTGAGGTATCCGAGGACTGCGAGCGCGGAGAGAATCCCGGCAGCGTACCATACCCAGCGCGGGTCGAAGTGATCCATGACCAACCCGGCTGTATAGGGACCGATCGTGTTTGGGATCGCCCATGATAAACCGAAGAATGCCATATAGCGACCGCGCATCGCCTCAGGAGCAAAACGTGCGGCAAGCGACTGGCCTACAGGGATGATCAACATTTCGCCAAATGTGATTACCAACATCGCTGCGGCAAACAACACATAACTTGAAACAAATCCATAAGCCGTAAAACCTACCAGGTACAATCCTGTCCCCAAAGCCATGATGAGCATTTGAGGATACGGCCTCACTTTTCGGGTGATCCAAAACTGGAGTAAAACGACCGTCGCAGCATTCATGCTCAATAAAGCACCAAATCCACGCGCCGGTACGCCGTGCACATCTCGCAAATAAACTGATAGCGTGCTGTACATCTGCAGATATACCACACTCATCAGCATTGTTGTCAGAACAAAGGATAGGAATAGCCCATCCGCCGCGACTACCCGATAGCCTTTGATCGTGTCGATAAAGTGGGTTTCTTCGCCATCGCTTTCGATTGAGGGCATGGTCTCAGGCACTTCGAGATATAAGATGACCGCCACGATCGTGCTTGAGATCGCGTCGAGGACGAAAAGCAGCAAATAAGAACGTGCGGCGAGCAAGCCCCCGATGGTTGGACCAATGATCCAGGCCATATTTCCGGCGACACGCAGAATACCGAATCCCTCCGAACGTTTTTTCTCCGGCAACAGATCAGCCACCATCGCCTGCCGGGCAGGTCCACCCATATCGGAGAGCAACCCCGCGAAACCGGCGAGTAAATAGAATACTGACAGATCATTCACCAGACCCATTAAGACACTGCTCAATGCACTGATGATGAGGCCGAAAAGGACCAGAAACCGACGCCCAAATCTGTCGGTCAGCGCACCGCCGATCATGCTGCCGGCAAGCCCGGTGATGGAGAAGATCGCCAGCAAGACGCCCGCTTGAGTCATCCCCACCTCAAACTTCTGGGTTATGTACAGTGAGAAAAAGGGGAAGACGAGCGTTGCACCAAGACGGTCGATAAAGCCCGAACCCGCCAGCACCCAGAATGAACGTGGAAATTCCTTGTAGGTACTCCTGAGACGGTTAATCATTTACCTGAGATCAAATCCTTGAGAAGATGATCATATGTGATCAAAGGTTGCATAGAGTTGGGATATGTTGGCGGGCCCATCAGGATCCAGGAATAGAGAATACAGCTCAAAATCGGCTGGCGGGTCAAGCAGCGGGCCTTTATTGACCGTGGAAATCGGATTCCCGCCAAGGACCCGCATGGCAATGGTTAAATAGAGTCGATCAAGCACATTGTCTACCAGAAGCATGTGCAGGATGTTTGGCCCGGCCGTTGAATAGATCAACCTATGTCCCCTATCATTCAATCCTGAAATCAACGCAGATCCTTGCACGTCCTCTTCGCCGGCGATTACAACCGTGGCTCCTTGTGCGGACAGACTTTCCTTCCGTTCACTATTCGCGTTCTCGGTTGTAAACACGAACAACTCCCTACCGGGATTCTGAAGCGGGGCAGGTACATCGAAATCCAGGCTGCGGCTGACAACAGCTACAGCTGGATAATCGCTGAGACCCTGCTCTTGTCGCCAACGACCAAGGTCCTCAAACTCTGGGTCATCATAGACCTGGAGCAGCTCTTGTTTGGGGCCTTGCTCGTACTCGCGGAGATAGCGTCCGCTCGAGATGAGCACGTCAGCCTGGACGGCTAACTCCTGAAAGAGACGCCAATCACGCGAGTTGGTGATTTGAGTTGCGAGGGTAACCCCTTGCCCTTTTGGATCCGGGACGGCAATACGGCCATCTATGCTGACGATAAAATTCGCATAGACAAAGGCTGCAGGCCTCGATTTGGTGACCGATCGGAGCTCTTGACGTAAATAAAGACCTTTATGTTCGATCGTTTCACCGGTAGGTGGATATAAGCTGATTACTTTTTGCCCCATTTTTAATTCCTTGCTAGGTGTTTACAGAATTCCCGTGATTATTACCATTCGTGAAGTTCGACTGATGACGATGCCGATCTCGCATGACCGCTAATAAGTTACCGATCAGGATCATTCCAATCCCGATAAACGCCAACAGGTTCCATCGCATACCTTCAAATAGGGTTGAAAGACTTAGTGCGACGACCGGGAAAAGGACGGTTACATAGGCCGCACGATCAGGGCCAATACGACCCAGCAAAGTGAGGTAACTACCAAACGCGATCACTGAGCCGAATAAGGCGAGATAGATCAAGGATAGTGAATAACCTATCGTAGGCGCGAAGCTAAATTCGGATCCCCTGAACAGGGCAAGAATGAACATATAAAGGGCGCCATAAGCCATGCCGTACATGTTGGTCTGCACGATCGGCAGGTCGTGCTTTTGGTTGCGTGCTGAGAGGATGTTGCCCAGGGAGGCTGAGATGGTTCCACCAAGGGCAAGTACCAGCCCAATCGCGCGGTCACTGGTGATAGAGAATGTCCGCAACTCAGGCCAGAAGACAAGCACAAGTCCCAGGATCCCGACAAACGCACCAGCCATGACCTGCCAGCGAATCGGGGTATTCAAAAATAGGGCTGCGAAAAGCGTGTTCAGGACGACGATAAGTGAGAAAATGATCGCTACGAGTCCGCTGCTGAGGTACTGCTCGGCGTAATAGATCAAGATGTAGTTTAATGAAAATAGGAAGAAGCCTTGAAGCGCGATGTACAGATGCGCACGTGAGGTGAAACGGAGGTTGAGGCGCCGAATCAGGGCGAAAAGCAGCAGCAGGAAGGCGGAGATTGAGAAGCGGTATGCCACCGACAATTCCGGTGCGACGACTCCGAGCTGAAATTTTATCGCCAACCAGGTGGAGCCCCAGATAAGCAGCGTGATTAAGTATAGTAATGTGTTTGACACATGAACTCCTGTTAAATGAAAACTGATTATACCTTTGTGGTGCAGCCTGAGGCGCGTGTAGTGAGTAAAGTGATCAAATCGAGATGATAGAAATTGATGGTTCTCTCGGTGAAGGTGGGGGACAAGTGCTCCGCTCGGCGCTGACGCTTTCACTCCTGACTCAAGAAACCGTGCGAATCAATAATATCCGCGCCCGGAGAAAGAAACCCGGTTTGCGCGCCCAGCATCTTGCCTCAGTTCTTGCTGCGAAGGTCATTGGCAGAGCTAAGGTCGAAGGCGCTGAAATGGGCAGTCAGGAATTGGGTTTCAAACCAGCAGGATTATTCAGTGGCAGCTACCGATTCGACATCGGAACAGCAGGGTCCTGTTCATTGGTTCTGCAAACGATATTCCTTCCGCTTTCGCTGGCAGGCAGTGTTTCAGAGATTGAAATAACAGGGGGAACACATGTTCCCTGGAGTCCAACGCATGACTATATCCGCCAAGTTTGGCTGCCGATCATGAGCGCGCTGGGCTATCCTGGCAGCGCCTTGCTAGAAAAAGCGGGTTTCTATCCTAAGGGTGGGGGAAGAATTCAGATCTCGGT
Organism: Anaerolineales bacterium; assembly: GCA_050118075.1. GTDB lineage: Bacteria > Chloroflexota > Anaerolineae > Anaerolineales > E44-bin32 > E44-bin32. Next base: position 364 of record JASFLN010000239.1, on the reverse strand, counting down.
GGGATCTGTCCAGGATCGGCGCGGATTAGGATGCATAAACCCGGGCGCTGAGGTTGGTTTGATGGGCTGTTCGATGATCGCGAACTTACCTGAACATGTCGCTGTGCGTCAGCGCCGGCGCGTGGTGCAAAAATTGGCAGAGCAGGAGTTAGAGGCACAAATTGAAATACAACGACTGGGATCTCCAGGTAAAGGAAGCTCGGTGTTCATCTCCGCAGCAGAAAAACCGGCTTGCTTTGGTTTTTCTGCCTTAGGGGCGAGGGGCAAACCCGCTGAAGCAGTTGCCGATGAAGCCATTGATCAACTGCTGGAATTCAGGGCAAGCGGGGCGGATGTCGATCGGTTTCTGGCTGATCAGTTGCTC
>JASFLN010000238.1:0-3986 GCA_050118075.1 Anaerolineales bacterium | reverse complement strand
ATCACACAAGCGGGTAAGCGTAGGGCTAATTTTGGTTGAATCCGCCTGGGTCTTAGGTGTCACAGCCACGGAATAGAGCGCATTGGGATAATCAGGATTGGCGACCTGAATTGGATGGCCCTTGTCGCCCAGTGTATCGCCCGTTGCCGTTTCGCCCAGTTTTGCTACGGTTCCGATATCACCAGCGTGAAGCGTTTCTACACTGATCTGTTCCTTGCCGCGCATGACATAGAGTGAGCCAAGCCGTTCTTCTTCATCACGGGAGTGATTCCACACCCGCGTATCTGAGGAAAGCACACCGGAAAAAATACGCATGTAGGTCAATTTACCGACGAAGGGATCGGCAGTTGTCTTCCAAACATAGGCTGCCAGCGGACCGCTGTCCTGATTTTCCAACAATTCCTCGCCTTGTGCGCCTTCTGCTTTTTTGGGCTCAGCCTTCGATGGCGACGGGACCAGATCAATCAGCGCTTCCATGAATGGCACCACACCGGTCGCATCGCAAGCCGAACTGATGAAGACCGGGACGAATGTGCCATTCTTGACCGCCGATTGAAAGCCTCGGGCGATCTCTGCGCTGGACAGCTCTTCGCCCTCTAGATATTTCTCTAGCAGCGAATCATCACCTTCAGCCGCCGCTTCAACAAGCGCAATACGGGCTTCTTCGGCCTGATCGGCGTACTCGTCGGGGATATCAACGCTCGCTGCCCCATCGCCTTCACGCGCTTTCATCGTGAAAAGATCAATCACACCTTTAAAATCGTGTTTTTCTCCCCATGGCAACTGCACCGGGATAAATGTGACCTCCCTTGAAAGGGTGCTCAAGGAATTGAGAACGGCGCTGAAGTTTGCGTTCTCTCGATCCATTTTGCTGATCATCATAAAACGCGGCAGGTTGAATTCATCACAATAGTTCCAGACCAGCTCAGTTCCAACCTCGATCCCGGCAACCGAATCGATCAACAGTACGGCGCTGTCTGCAACGCTCAACGTGGAGATGACCTCACCAATGAAATCGGTGTAGCCAGGTGTATCCAGGATGTTGATCTTATGATCGTTGAACTCAACCGGCAGGATTGCGGTTGAAAGCGATAAATTGCGACGAATTTCCTCTTCTTCGAAATCCGATACCGTATTTCCCTCGCTCACCTCGCCCATACGAGTGATAGCACCGGTAGCGAAGAGCATTGCTTCTCCGAGGATGGTCTTTCCGCTACCGCTGTGTGACGCCAGAGCGACGTTGCGAATCGATTCTGTTCCGTATTCTTTCATTCTTTGGGGATCCTTTATCGGTGGTCTATGAGAACGTACGCATTCTAAAGGAGGAGGGGGGTCTTGTAAAGACGCTTGCTTCTTTCAAGCCCATCCGCGATTAAACACGTAGAAATTATCATCACCAAATGTCTAATCCGGCGTTCCGCATGAACCGTCTTACGATCTAGCGCTCAATTGCCGTATGAACAAAACCAAAAGCATATGGCATCGATGATACAATCCTCGTCAAGCCGTGGAGGGTTCTGATGGCGTTCCTGAATCAATTCTCGTTTCTTCTACTTGCTGCAGGTTTGCTGCTTGTGCTGGTGCTTTACCTGCGCCGGCGAGGACCTGCCGAGGGCACCTTCATGGCTGTACTGGCACTCTTCGTTGGGTTGGCATTTGCATTTGTATTCTTCCGCCCAATTGAGAGTGAAGGTGTTTCAAATCAAACATCCGAGCAGTTGATTGCAAACGGGGAGCCGGTCTTACTTGAATTCCAAAGCCCTTACTGTGTGGCCTGCATGGCTGTGGAACCCCTCGTCAAGCAGATTGAGTTTGACCACCAAGGCGAACTCGAGGTGGTCCGGCTGAACGTGCTCGAAAGAGATGTCGGACCGCTTCTCCAACGCTATGGGTTTCAATACACACCTACGTTTATCTTCCTGGATGCGCAGGGCGAGGAAGTTTGGCGCACGGTAGGTGTGCTCGACCCTGAGCAGGTCGCTTACACGCTGGAAGAGCTGCGATGATCCGTCGCCTGTTCTTTGAGCTGCGCTATTTATTGGGCGATGCCCCCTGGGACACAGGCGTTTCTCCACCCGAGCTTATCGATTACATGCGCAATCACCCACCCGGTAAGGCGCTGGATTTGGGATGCGGAACGGGGACAAACTCGATGACCATGGCCGGCTTTGGTTGGACAGTTCTCGGGATCGATGTCTCTGCCCTGGCGATATTCATTGCCCACCGAAAAGCGCGCCATTCGAATGCAGATGTTCATTTCATACGCGGGGATGTCACGCGCGCAGGGATCGGTGAAGGGCCTTTCGACCTGGTTCTTGATATAGGCTGTTTTCACGCTCTGCCATTGAACGAGCGCAGCAAATACACTCAACGTCTTGCCCAATCAACCCGTCCAGGCAGTGATTACTTGCTGTATACATGGGTGAATACAGAGAGCTCAGATCCGGAAAGTGCACCCACCGAAGAGTCACTGCGTACACGCCTTACACCCTTGTTTGAATTCCAGAAATTCACATACGGAACAGATCGGGATCACACATCTGCCTGGATCTTTGCGACGAGGAGCTCCTGATGCCGCGTGTGCTCTTCTTATTCGTTGATGGCGTCGGCCTCGGGATAGAAGATCCCGAAATCAATCCATTCACCACGGCACGCATGCCCACAATACGCTCGCTTCTGGGAGGCAAGCCGCTCACCGCAGGAGCTGCACCTTACGAAGGGGACCTGGCTACCCTGCTTGCTGTGGATGCCTCCATGGGGGTTGCCGGTCTGCCACAATCCGCAAGCGGACAGGCGGCGCTGCTCACCGGCCTAAATGTCCCCCAAGAGATCGGTCGCCACTATGGCCCCAAACCTAATCCTGATATCGCCAAGATTATTGAATCTGGGAATCTATTTATACAGATCGTTGAGGCTGGCGGACGTGCTGCTCTTCTAAATGCCTATCCACCGCAATATTTTCAAGCCATCGAGTCTGGACGCAGGTTATTCTCCGCCATCCCTCTCGCCGCCCGCTCAGCAGGCCTGGAACTCATGAACGCCGAAGACCTGCAAGCGGGGGACGCATTTTCGGTCGATTTCACCGGAGAGGGCTGGGCAGCTCAAACTGAATTCCCTCCCGCACCAGTCTACAGCCCGCACGAAGCCGGCACACGCCTGGCAAAGGTCTCCAGCGAGTATGACTTCACATGGTTTGATTATTGGATCAGTGATTATGCCGGTCACAAACGCGAGATGCAACAAGCTATTACTTTGCTTGAATCATTTGATCAGGTGCTCAACGGCCTCATCGAAGCCTGGCAGGATCGCGAAGATTTACTCGTTCTGACCTCCGATCACGGAAATCTTGAAGATCTCAGCAAACGGGGGCATACGGACAATCACGTTCCGGCCTTGATCGTCGGTCCTGCCCATTTGCGGGTTAGATTCACACAAGACCTACAGGACCTGACAGATTTTGCCCCTGCTGTCTTCAGAACAATCTTTCCTGCAAACCCCTCTCTTACCCAAACAGACCAGCTGCAATGCTAGAAAGCAATGACCAACATGAATGAGTACATTACTCCTGAACAGCTTCGCGCCGCCATGCGTCAATGGGCAACAGGCGTCGCACTTGTCACGGTGGGCAATGCCGAACAAGCACATGGTATGACGGTCAACTCATTCGTCTCCGTCTCACTGGATCCCGCATTAATCCTCGTCTCCATGGAACGCAGCACACGCACCCACAAGAAAGCCCTTGAAGAAGGTAAATTCGCGGTTGCGATCTTAAGTGCTGACCAGAGGGAAATCTCCGATGTTTTTGCCGGCCGGACAGCCGACCAGGACGACCGTTTCAAGGGTATTAAAGTAAAACACACACCGTCGGGTATACCTGTCCCAGTTGACACATTGGCCACTCTGGATTGCAGCATTGAAGAGACAATCCGCGCTGGCAGTCATACTATTTTTATCGCAGGCGTAAAGCATGCCAGTGTATCCGCCGG
>JASFLN010000237.1:0-3988 GCA_050118075.1 Anaerolineales bacterium | reverse complement strand
TCGGGTGAAGTTGACCGAAGAGCGCTGCAACGATACCGTTGAAGCCGGCACTACCGGTGAATCCAGTCGCAGATCCATCCGTGATCATGCGGTAATTGACACCGAAAACCTGCGTCGCCCCGGCTAATCCCGCAAACGCTCCACTGAAAAGAAGCGCCAGGATGATATGGCTCTTTACACTTATACCAGCGTAGCGAGAGGCATGTGGACTTTGCCCCACAGCACGGATCCGATAGCCGAGTGTGGTCCTCCAGAGCAGAATGTACACCAAGATGGCCAGGATTACAGCGATCCCAGCACCTAAATGTAATCTTGTTGGTACAAGCCGCGGGAGCCTGAAGGCTTCAAGCAAACGCGCAGTCTGTGGGATTTTTGAAGCTAATTCAGCCTGAGCAGGATCAATCATCGGACCGCGCAACAGGAAGTTCATGCCCTGCACCGCGATGGCGTTCATCATGATCGTGCTGAGGATCTCATTGACATTGAAATAGGCTTTTAAGAACCCGGGGATACCGCCCCAGACCGCACCGCCGATGAAACCACCCAACATTGCGACTGTGATCACCATCCAGCCCGGCCAATTCTCTAGATTCAAACCAATCAGGGTGGCAAGGATTGCCCCCACCACCATCTGACCTTCACCTCCGATGTTGATCACATCCGCACGAAATGCGATGCAGATCCCAATTCCTACCAGGAGAAGCGGCGTCGCTTTAACCAGCGTTTCGGCGATTGCATTTGTACTGCCGAATGCACCTTCCCATAATGCAGCGTAAGCTGTGAGCGGGTTGACGCGCAGAAAAATCAACATCACCGCTCCCACCAATAATGCCGCTAATGTAGCAAACACAGGTAGGAGAGCGTCAATTATGGAGTTAATCCGTTCCTGCATTTAGCGCTTCTTCTCCTTAGTCAATGAGTCTTAGACATTCATCAGATACGCAGTCAAATCGCTGATTCACTAATCATCGCATGAATCCCGACCTGTGCAAATCGAGAGCCTGAACGCAAGGGCTCAACACCCCCCACCTCACCATCAAAGCGGCTCAAGGCACCCCATTTCAGCGTCAGCACACAAGCCTACCAGTTGCTAACCTGCGCAGATAGGACAATCTATCCTAATTTTGGAAGGATGATCTATACTAAATTGCATGACTTCCTGGGAACTGCAGCGAGATTGGGACATCGTTCGTTATATCGTCTACTATCTGATAGAGGATCTTGTTCCCCCTGAACTCATTCCAGGCAGGCATATAGTTGATTTCAGCTCGGGTCTAGGGGACCTGAGTGAATATATCTATGCGAACAAACCAGCTTCATTAACCGCAACATCTCCAGATGATGTGCCACCACCATCCGCTCTCGATGGAAAATCTGCATTCCGGTTCCTCACGTGCGTACATGCACGCCAGATAGATAAACGCATTGAAGCCCAGAGCATCGATCTCTTCGTTGCGCGTATGGTCTTCCAATTCCCCACAGATGAACACGATCGCATTGATGTAGACGGGATGCTGGCGCAAATCCACTCAATCCTTCGACCGGGTGGACGCTTGGTCATGTGCAGCCATGAATTCACACAACTCGATGAGCACCCTGACGATCGAGATCTGCCTTTCGACGAGTATTTATATGAACTGCCTTCCCATCACGAGGGAAGGTCAGCGCTGCGGATTCGAGGTCTAGTCGAGATGATTGAATCCATCGGTATACCACCACGTGAGGGGGTGCACGGACAGACCGGGTTTGGTTTAAAAGGAATAATGGCGGTCGATTCGTTCGTCCAATGTGGTTTCGAGATTGAAAGTACTGCCGAGATTGAGGATTTCACTTTCCCCGTTGGCATCAGTCGTGATCTCTCCATCCGCAAGCCTTATTATCGGGATCTCGCCGAAAGGGTATTTAAAATTAAACAGGCTCACATTAATAGCCCCCTATTCGAGGATAAATACAAGCGCCCCTCGGTTCTGCGAAATGTCCTTACCGAAATATCAAAGCTGCATCCATTCGTCACCGTTCCGATATTCAAAATCCAGGCTGTTAAACGCTAGCCAAACAGATCACCTGATTGAGATGTTTGAGAAGAATGCCTGCTGTGGGTACATATGCAACAACCCTATTCTCCAATCATTAGTACCTTCTCCCTCCTCCATTTCCATTTCCCCCTCAAACTATGCTAAAGTAGAAAAATAAGTACACTATGTACCCCCGGAACCCAATTGCCGGGAATCGCGGACTCGTGCTGGGTAAATTGCAGGTGGCTACTTCATTAACGCCTTGAACGTATCGGAGGTCACCCTGGTCCATCCACGTCCATTGCACACTGAAGTCTGTCAACACCAACTCGCTAATACTTCCCCGCCTGTCTGCTCGCCGATTACCACTCATCCTGCACAACGCTTCAGCCATTGGACCCCAAACTGCAATCGGATCATGCCACCTTAAATAACGCATCTCACCACTTCCCGAAGGTGTCGTTTTACTCTTGAAATTTAGTAAAGTTGGAAATATTGTTTCCAAAAGGAGAAGAAAACATGGATCTTGAAGTTGAAGCCTATCTGAGACCCCCGGAGAGAGAAATGCCACCCTACCCGCCCAAGGTCATCACCCTTGCCACGGGCGGGAAGTTGGTCGTACGACAGGTGACCCGGGAGGACATACCGACGATCCTCAAAGCGGTAAAACCGACGATCGAGATCGAACGTGACTTCTACGACATCGTCGGCGCGCGTGTTTATGCAGAGCTTCTCGGGTGGTACCGTCACCGCGTCCGGGACATGTTTTGCCTGATCGGTCAGATCGATGGATATCTGGTCGGGCAGGTAAACAGCCGCACGCTCAACGATAAAGTCGACATCAGCCTGCACACGCTTGCCATTGAGCGCGGCCTGCGTATTGGTGCACACCTCTTCGCAGCCAAAATGGAATATTCCATCGAGTATTTGGGTCGGGAAGAAGTACTGATCACAGCTGAGAGCCCAATTGGTTTCCGCCGCTGGATGATCGAATACGAATTAGAGCTGCGGGAAGGGCAGCATGAACTGGGAGGTGCCGCACCCTACGCGCTCACCAAAGAGCTGTATTACAAGCACAAACCAAGACTTGTCGCCGGGGAAAGGCCAGTTCCAGACGAATTGATGGAAGTTGCCACACGCGAGATCAAAGTTGTAAGCGAAGATGATATTGTCGAGAAGATCCTCGGTGCGAAGAGGAGGATAAAGAAATGAGGCCAGTTTATATCGCTGGCGCCGGGATGGTCCCTTTCGAGCGCCATGATGAGAACACGCTGGACGACCTGCTAGCCGGTGCCGGTCTAGCCGCAATGGATGATGCCAATCTTGGAAAACATGAAATTGGCGCTGTCTATTTGGGGAACATGGCATCCGGTCTTTTCAACCATCAGGTCTCGGTCGCAAGCGCGCTGGTGGACCGATTGGCACTCCTGCCTGCGGCAGCTGACCGTGTTGAGAATGGACCTGCGTCTGGCGGGTCCGCGATGAAAAACGGCATCCTCGCCGTTGCAAGCGGCTACTACGATGTGGTGATGGTTGTCGGTGGCGAGAAAATGCGCGACGTCATCGGTCCGAAAGCCACCGACATCGTCGCCGCGATGACCCACCCACGTGCAGAATATATCTACGGTTTAACCCTGCCTGCGATGGCCGGCATGTTCACCCGCCTGTACATGGAAAAATACGGTGTAACCCGTGAACAGCTTGCGTTAGTGGCGATCAAGAACCAGGAAAACGGCATCCGGAATCCATATGCCCACATTCAGATGAAAATTACGATGGAGGGCATCCTTGCTCACCACCAATCCCACATCAACAGTCCCGTTATCGCCGACCCTCTGCATCTTTATGATTGCTGCCCGGTCAGCGATGGCGCAGCTGCAGTTGTCCTTGTAACCGAAGAAATCGCGAAAAGCCTGAAGAAACCGGTGGTTGAAGTCGCTGGTTTTGGGCAGGCGACGGATACCCACACCCTT
>JASFLN010000236.1:0-4005 GCA_050118075.1 Anaerolineales bacterium | reverse complement strand
ACCGGATGCCAATCCGGTCTCTTTTTACTTAAGCACCCCTTGTTGACGCATAGTATGGCGACTATACTTTCAAGTAGAGCGCAATGGATATCAAATATTTGCTTGAGCAGTTGCCAGACAACGTCTCTCCTGCTGATAGGGAGATGGTTCAACGCGCTTATCGTGTTGCGGACAAGGCGCACCGCAAGCAAAAACGCGCCTCTGGAGAACCCTATATCAACCACTGCCTGGCGGTGGCAGGCATACTCCTGGATCTGGGTGCACCGGTGCCGGCAATCGTCGCTGGGATCCTGCATGACACGGTTGAAGATACCAACGTCAAGCTTGAAGATATTACGCGTGATTTTGGGGAGGAGGTGGCAGAGCTTGTCGATGGTGTCACCAAACTCACCCAGCTGCCCCGTGTGAGCCACAGTGGCAAGCGCTCAAAGGATCCGTTGGCAACGAAGGGTGAACTGGCAAAAGAAACCCTGCGCAAGACCTTCCTCGCGATGGGCGACGACGTGCGTGTAGTCGTGATTAAGTTAGCAGATCGGCTGCACAACATGCGTACGCTTTCCCATCTTCCACCTGAAAAGCAGAAACGAATCGCCGAAGAGACACTTGAGATCTTTGCACCACTTGCGAACCGGCTCGGGATTTGGCAGATCAAGTGGGAGCTTGAGGATTTGAGCTTCCGATACGTCAAATCGGAAGAGTATAAAGCAATTGCTTCAAATGTAGCCGAGCGTCGTATTGATCGTGAGAAGACACTCGATAAAATTACGAAGACTCTTGGGCAAATCCTCAGTGAAGCAGGTATTGAGGCGGAGGTTTCAGGCCGTCCCAAACATCTCTACTCGATTTATCGCAAAATGGAGCGTAAAGGTGTCCCGTTCGAGATGGTCTATGATGTCCGTGGTGTACGTATTCAAGTCGCTGAAGAAGCACAGTGCTATCTGGCTCTAGGCGTGATCCACAACCGCTGGAAGCCTGTACCAGGTGCATTTGATGACTACATCGCCACTCCCAAAGATAACTTCTATCAATCGTTGCACACAGCCGTCATTTACGATGATGGCAAGACCCTGGAGGTCCAGATCCGCACCCCCGAGATGCATGAAAATGCAGAATACGGCATTGCAGCACACTGGCGCTATAAGGAAGGTCGTCGAAAAGAAGACTCATTTGAACGCCGGGTGATGTGGCTGCGTCGATTGATGGAGTGGCGGCAGGACGTCGATGACGCTGGAGATTTCGTCGATGCGATGAAATCCGACGTATTCAACGACCGGGTTTATGTCTTCACCCCTAAAGGTGACATCATCGACCTGCCTGCAGGATCTACACCGATCGATTTTGCCTATCATATTCACACTGCAGTAGGTCACACATGCCGGGGAGCCAAGGTCAATGGCAAACTGGTTTCGCTGGATACGAAGCTTCAAACCGGCGATGCGGTCGAGATTCTAACCGCCAAGCGCGGGGGACCGAGCAGGGATTGGCTCAACCCAACGCTTGAAATGGTAAAAAGCCAAAGGGCACGCAGTAAGATCCGGCAGTGGTTCCGCCGACAGGACCGCGAGCAAAATGTATCGCATGGGCGTCTACTGCTTGAACGTGAGCTCAGACGATTGGGCCTTGAAAGCATGTCCTATGAGTCGGTCAGTAAAGAGCTTGGTTTCAATCAGGTCGAAGATTTGTTGGCGGCGATAGGCTGCGGGGATCTTTCGCTCAGCCGTATCGTTGCAAGCGTGGTCCCAGAAGAATCAGAAGAGTTAGAAGAACCACTGATCACCGAAACCGACATCGGGCCTACGCGTGTGTCGGATGAAATCAGCGTGCTGGGTATTTCTGGTGTTCTGACCAAAATCGCGCGCTGCTGCAATCCTGCTCCTGGTGATCCCATTGTCGGTTACATCACACGGGGTCGAGGCGCAACGATCCACCGTCAAGACTGTCCCAATGTTCTGCGCGTGAAAGATCGTGAACGGGTTGTCCAGGTCTCGTGGGGAAAACCTCAAAAAACCTACCCGGTCTCAGTTCGAATTAGGGCCTATGATCGTGATGGATTAATGCGGGATGTTTCGACTCTGGTGACGAATGAGGGCATCAACATGTCATCCATCCAGGTGTCAACCAAGAATAGCCTGGCTATTTTTGATCTGGTCATGGGGATCAACAACGTCACTCAGCTCAGCCGCGTTTTGAATCGTCTGGAGGCACTTCCTAACGTCCTGGAAGCCCGGCGGTTACCCCCTGGATAAAGATCCTTATTTCTAGTATCCTTTCCCATCGCTAGGAACACGAGCTTCGTTTGGTATGTTCCTGGTGGTAGTTAATATTTATTTGGGTATCTGAATGGAGGGTTGGTGGTAGATGGATCGCATGGGCCGGTCAGCAGTTGTTCTTTCATTTTTCGGATTAGTTGATTCTATATACCTGACCTGGATTAAATTGACGGGGTCCTATGTTACCTGCGGACCGATCGGGAACTGCGAGGCGGTAAACAGCAGTCGGTACGCGGAAATCGCCGGCATACCCATAGCTTTAATCGGGATATTTGGGTACCTCACGATCATGGCTGTCGTGCTGCTCGAAGTTCGATTACCCGATTTGAGAGAGGTCTTGCGTTTAGCCTTTTTTGGGTTTACTCTGGCAGGGACGATCTACTCTGCATACCTGACCTATATTGAAATTGCGGTCTTGAACGCGATTTGTCCCTATTGCATTGTGTCTGCGGTATTGATGGTGATTCTATTCGGGATCAGCATTGTCAGGTTAGGAGAGCTTCTAACTGGTGCGTAGAGGAGAACTTGGAGATGCCTCGGATTAGATGTCGCTATATAGATTGTCTTTACCTCGAGGATGGCTACTGCGGTACAGGTTCCATCGAACTTGATCCTGATGAAGGCTGCCTGACCTATACACACATCGGCGATGTTCCCGAAGATGAAGACTGGGAGGAAGATGAGCTAGAGGAATTCTGGGAGGATGATGAAGATGTAGAGGATCTTTATCTGGATGAAGAGGATGAAGACGATTGGCTGGATGAGGACGAGTACTAAAATCTTTCCGGTTAAAGCAGTTGTGATAAATGAAAAAGGGCGCAAGCGGCGCCCTTTTTGATTCATCGGGTACGACGAGAGTCAATCCTTTGACGTACTCACTTTACGCTCCAGGGTTCGGCTGAGAATATCTTCCATCTGCTGGCTCTGCTTCTTTCGTTTTGGTCCTTGTTTTCGAGTTTCAGCAGGCTTCTCTTCATTCTCATCCAACGCCTGGCGCAGTGCAAGTTCCATCGCGGTCGGGATCTCTTCAGCTGGTTCGACCTCTTCAAGGATTTCCTCTGTATCGACTTTCATGCTGAGACGGATTTGTCGTTTTCTCCGATCGACGTCCAACACCCTGACCTCGATCGTGTCCCCGACACTTACAACTTCAGCGGGGTCTCGTACGTAGTCATCGCGCATTTCACTGACATGGACGAGGCCATGTCGTTCTGCGCCGATATCTACAAAGGCTCCGAATTTCTCCAAACGGACGACTTGACCCTGATAGCTGTTCCCAGGTTTTATGTCGCCCCATTTGACCTCGGTGGGCTTGATCATGGTGAGTTCGAGTCGATTGCTGTTTGGGTCTACCTTCTGCACCCACACCTCGACTTCATCGCCTTCATTGACGATATCTTGAACACGATTGACTCGACCACGTTTGAGCTGTGAGATATGAATAAGTCCAGGATGATCCAGACCGACATCCACGAAAGCGCCGAAGAGTTCTACTTTGGAGACTTTGCCTTCAATTTTTTGTCCGGGTTTTATTGAACTCAAGCTCTGGCTCGAGGGTTGTTTTTCTTTTTCAGACACGGCTTCACCTTCCTATAAACATAATCTGCAACTCCTGAGTCGCAGACGTTTGAAATTATACCACGCATGCAGACTCACATATATTCATTCGAGCTTGGCTGGATGGGAGCATTGCTTAATCGTTGGCTTCAGTAGGCTGGACGTTTCTCCTTGCCAT
>JASFLN010000235.1:0-4032 GCA_050118075.1 Anaerolineales bacterium | reverse complement strand
AGAAGCACATTACGATCGAAGACCTACGCGCGGTAAACACAGACTTGCTGCGATCAGGAGCACCAATCGAGGAGATTAATATCGTTCGGAAATCCATGTCACAGATTAAAGCGGGAGGGCTAGCCCAATTGGCAGCACCTGCCCATGTGCTGTCCTTGATCCTGTCCGATGTAGTTGGTGACGATCTTGGCGTGATTGCCTCCGGACCTACTTCACTTGAAAATGTGGACACGTCTCATGCAGTGGCAATTCTTGAGCATTACGACCTATGGAACCGCTATCCACATCATTTTCAAAAGGCACTCTTAGAACCACACAAGGACCGAACAGAAACCAGACCACCGATTAACATCCTGCTGGCCAACAATTACACCGTCCAGCGGGCTGCAGCGGAGAAAGCAACTCGCCTGGGCTTTATGGTCAAAGTCCTTGAGAAACCGCTTTATGGCGAAGCGCGAATTGCAGGAGCAGTATTTGCGCGTGAATTAAGCCAATTTGCCGGCAAACCTCCGGGCGGAAATGTAGCACTGATCCAGGGCGGCGAGACGACGGTAACCGTCAAGGGTGACGGGCGGGGTGGCCGTAATCAAGAATTTGTTGTCGCTGCGGCGCAGGAGATCGATCACCAGGATCATTTGGCGATTATGTCGTTCGCGACGGATGGCGTGGACGGACCGACCGATGCTGCCGGCGCAATAGTTAACTCGGGTTTTATTCGTCTTGCCCAGAGCAAAGGTTTTGAAATCCAAGACCACCTGGAGCAAAACAACGTTTATCCACTCCTGGACCGCATGGGAGCGTTGGTCCGCACAGGACCAACCCGGACAAACCTCAACGATGTAGCCGTGGGATTCAGATATTTAAATGCTTGAATAAATTGCCCCAAGGATGGATGCACGGATCACAGACGAGCAGGTTTGACCCGCTTCTGAGGCGCTGATACAATCCGGCCGCATTTAAACGCTCAAGGAGGCTGAATGCCGATTCATTTTGGTACCGACGGCTGGCGAGCTGTTATCTCAGACACGTTCACATTTCACAATTTGCGCCTGGTTTCTCAGGCTATAGCGGACGCCGTAGCCTCGGAAGAGTGGCTGAATGGCGAATACGGCGGTCCAAAACCCGACACAGCTCGAATGGTTGTCGGTTTTGACACCCGCTTCTTATCCGATCGCTACGCAGTCGAAGCGGCGCGCGTCCTGGCCGCAAACGGATACAAAGTCTATCTAACCTCCGCCGACGCTCCCACACCGGCGGTTTCTTATGCCATTCGCCACTTTGGAGCCATCGCCGGTTTGATGATCACGGCCTCCCACAACGCGCCGCGCTACAACGGCGTGAAACTTAAGACCGCTTACGGCGGGTCGGCGACTGGCGAACAGTGCCGGCGGGTGGAAGTCTACCTAAACGATAATGAAGCGCGCGGGCGTGGGCCCAACCTGATGGATTACGATCAGGCGAAAGAGAATGGGCTCATCGAACGCTTTAACCCAACGCCAGCATATTACGATCATTTGCGTACGTTGATCGACTTTGACGTGATCGCGGAAAATCCACAGCATGTGGTCGTTGACTCAATGTTCGGATCCGGTCGCGGACAAATCAAAGGCATTCTACAGGGCACCGGGTGCGAAGTGTTCGAAATTCGCGGTGAGATGAACCCGGGGTTTGGAGGCATCCATCCAGAACCAATTGGTCACTACCTGGGTGCACTCACCGGTGCCATCGCTGCCGGTCATGGCCAGCTGGGTTTAGCCACGGATGGGGACGCTGATCGGATTGGCGCCATGGATGGTAGGGGGCAATTTGTGGACCCTCACCGAATTATGTCACTGGCGGTCAAGTACCTGGTCGAGGAGCGCGGTTGGAGCGGCAAGGTCGTCAAAACCGTTTCAACGACCCAGATGATCAACCGCCTCTGTAAGCACTACGGCTTGGAAGTCATCGAAACCCCGGTCGGGTTCAATCACATCGCCGATCACATCTTACGTGATGATATTCTGCTCGGCGGCGAAGAATCCGGCGGCATTTGCTTCAAAGGCCATATCCCCGAGGGTGACGGTGTCTTGATGGGCTTACTGCTGGTTGAAATGGTATGTAAAGCCGGTGTGCCGCTGGAGAAATTGATTAAAAACCTACTAAGCCAGGTTGGGCCTGCCCATTACCAACGCATCGACTTGCGCTTACCCAAGCCCATTTCAAAGGAACGCATGGTTCAGCAACTTATAGACATCGCGCCAGCATCGATCGGGCCGGAAGCCGTAGAAGAGGTTTCCTCCCGGGATGGGGTCAAGTACGTGCTCAAAGACGACTCGTGGCTGCTCATCCGTCCCTCCGGCACCGAGCCTGTGCTGCGTGTGTATGCTGAAGCCCGAAGCCCAGAGATGCTCGAAGCCTTACTGGGTTACGGACAGGAAGTTGCGCGCAACAGCAACTGAAGAATGGATTTAACAAACAAAGAGCGTGGCAGTGGCCACGCTCTTTGCGTTCACCGCGTATCTCAATCTGGTCTAAACGGGACCATAATCGAGAATGTGCTGCCCTGACCTTGAACGCTTTCAAGTGCCACTTTACCACCGTGGATTTCCACAATTCCCTTACAAATGGCTAAACCAGCACCGGTGCCTTGCTGTTCTAGCTCTTCTCGATCCAACTGATGAAAGAGATCGAAGAGCGTATCAACATTTTCAGGAGCAACCCCGATACCCTGATCATGGATATCAACGCGCAGATAGCCATTCGTCTTGCTGGCCGAGACTTTGACCCATTCACTCTCCTCGCGCGAGAACTTGATGGCGTTATCGATCAGACGCCCGATCGCGTCGGTCAGATAAATTTCATCACCGACGATGGATGGCAAATCATCTGGGACGTCGATGATCAGTTCTAAACCTTTCGCTTCGGCATCCGCTTGATAGCGTCGGGCTACGACACGCAGCCATGCAGTCGTGTCATCGAACTCTTGGCGACGGTAGTGATAGGCTTCCTTGGCTTCGCCCGTCTCGAGTTCCACCAGAACCAGGAAATCCTCCACCAACTTGTTCAACCTCTTTGCCCCCCGTCGGATGCCATTCATGAATTCCTTGAACTCCTCCTGCGAATCCGCTGGATCTGTTGCGTTAAGCATATCGGCGTAATTAATTATGTATGTCAACGGAGTGCGGAATTCATGACTCAGTGTGAGCAGTATGCGATGTTTAACATCCTCGATCTCTTCATCACGTTGTTTCTGCAATCCCGCCCAGCGCTTAAGCTTTGATTCGACGGCTACGAGCAAGTCTTCATCATCAAAAGGCTTGGTGATGTAGTCGTCTACACCGGAGGCTTTACCTTTCCGAATATCCCGCTTTTCACCACGCGCGGTCAGAAAAATAAAGGGGATCGTAAACATATCCGGGCGCTCACGCACCGCCGTATGGAATTCGTAGCCATCCATCTCCGGCATCATGATGTCCGAGACAATCAGATCGGGTCGGTTTTCGTCCAGCAGTGCCAACGCCTCACGCCCGTTTGTTGCGGTGAGCACCCGATAGTTCGACAGTTTCAGGAGTTCACTGACACCTTCCAGCAAAGCCAGATCATCTTCAACAACAAGGATCAATGGTTCAGACATAAAGTCACTCCCCCAGAGCGGGTAACCATACGGTGAATTTTGTGCCAACCCCTGGCTGCGAGTCAACGGCAACCTTGGCACCATGATTATCAAGGATTTCGCGCACTATCGCCAGACCCAGACCGCTCCCTTCTGCCTGATATTTCTGAGCGCCGTCACCACGATAGAATCGGTCAAACACATGTGGCAGATCTTCTTTACGAATGCCGATGCCTGTATCGCGCAAGACAACCTTTACATATCGACCTGCTTCGATCTGCTCCTCACCGGCGATGCGCAACGAAATCTCCCCTCCGACCGGGGTGTAGGCAATCGCATTCGCCAATAGGTTTGTAAAGACCTGAATGATCTGAGCGCGATCAGCCAGAATCGAGAATCGTTTTGGAAAATCTGTCCGGAACGTGATCCCCTTGCTCACA
>JASFLN010000234.1:0-4057 GCA_050118075.1 Anaerolineales bacterium | reverse complement strand
CATCACCGCTGGATAAGTGTGCCAGGCCAAGCGCCAACATGAACACGGCCAACCCTGGTGTGAGCGCATCCAGAGTCGGCCAGAGTGGTAGTTCTTTTCGCTGGGCATACACCGCTGCAGTGATCACGCCAGCCAACAAGCCTTCTGGAAGGGAAAGCGTGTTGGGGTTTAATGCCAGTGCGCTGAGGGGATCAGATGCATAGGCTTCAAGATATTGAAGCACATAGCCCAATCTTGCTCCTAAGATCCCGGCAATCAAGGCATAAAAGATCATGTTGTTGATCTGTGCTGGTGATAGCTTGAAACGCGGTGCGGCACGCTCTACAGCGAGGGTCGCTACCCAGACACCGCCAAGCAGCAGCAAGCCAGGTAGCTGGATCGCAAGCGGCCCAAGTTGAAGAATTGGAAACATCATGAACCGCCTTCGAAGAGCGCTTCAACCGCGCTCTGCAGCGTCGCCTCTGACATCGGTCCACCGATGATCACTTGTTGGATAATACCCTCTCGATCGATAAAGTAAGTCGACGGTAAGGCACGCATCTGGTAGCCGTTTCCAACCATCCCGGTCATGTCTAGCAGCACGGGAAATGAAAGTTCATATTCTTGCACAAACGCCTCAGCGGCTGTCTCGCTGTCTTGATAGGTCATGTTCACCGCCAAAACCTGCAAGCCGCGCGCTTGATTTTGATCATATACTTTCTGAATTGCTGGCATCTCAGCCCGACACGGAGGACACCAGGAGGCCCAAAGGTTCACAATAATCGGATCCCCCCGCAACTCCGATAATGTGATCTGCTGCCCCTCCAGCGTGTTCAGTGAAAAGTCGGGCGCTAGAAAACCCTGGCGGGGACTGGGTATTTGCCCTGAGGTGGTCTGCGCTTCATCCGCGGCGGATACCACGATCCAGGCGACACCCATAATAAACGTTACAACCAGTAATGCATAAAAGCGCGGTCGGCTTTCCAGCATGGACGGTCCACTCTTCATGCTTTTGATTCTACCTTAGAGCGAAACGATCGATGGTGTGCCGCTTAACAGACAAGAGGATATTAAGGGGCTTCAAGTCCGTGTGACTCGAGCAGCTGATTGTTCGACATCAACTCCTGTGTGTCACTGTCACTGACCACTAACCCCCCATCGAGCACAATCGTACGAGGTAAAAGCTCTGACACCATGCGCATATCATGAGTGGCAATAAGCATTGTCTGTTCCAGATCATCAAGCAGCCGGATGAATTCTCTGCGTGAACGCGGGTCCAATCCCGACGTGGGTTCGTCAAGAACGAGGATTTCAGGCTGCATTGAGAGCACCGAGGCGATTGCCACGCGTTTCTTCTCGCCGACGCTCAGGTGATGCGAAACACGATCGCTATAGGCTTGCATTCCGACAGCTTGCAGAGCATCTTTCACGCGCGCGCCGATCTCGTTTTTCTCCAGACCCATGTACATTGGACCGAAGGCTACATCTTCATAAACGCTGTGCATAAACAACTGATCATCCGGATCTTGAAAGACCAGGCCGACCGATGCACGAAGCTGACCTAACGATTCGTCGTCAACGGTGTGGCCACAAACACAAACCTCCCCTTCTCCGCGCAGGATGCCGTTCAGGTGCAGCAGAAGAGTTGATTTCCCCGAACCGTTCGGACCCACCAGCGCGACTTTCTCACCAGGAGCGACATACAAGTCGACACCACGCAGGGCTTCGGTCCCGTCGGGGTATGTGTAACACAGCCCTTTGACATCGATCGTGTGGTGCATCGCTAGCCCCAGAATCCCAGCGCTAGAATCCCCACTAAAATAAGAACACTAATACCAAGAGCGGTCCAATCCACAGATTCCATGTTTGAGGGTTCAAACGTACGCAGCTGACCATCATAGCCACGGGAAACCATTGCGGCATAAACACGTTCACTGCGCTCAAGTGAACGCAGAAATAGGCTCCCCACCATCATGCCCACTGTCCGCCCCTGCCAAACGAAACCTGGGGGCCGAGCACCCGCCAGGCGTGGGCTTCTTGAAATTCGCGCACGGATCATCCTCAACGCCTCATCCGCCAGCACAAAGAGATAGCGAACCATGAAGCCAACCGTGGCCACGATGATCCGGGGTACACCCAATCGACCCAACCCCCATAAGATGTCTGACACCTTGGTGGTTGCACTTAACAGCACGCCCGCCTGAACCGCGATCCATGTGCGCACCAAGATCGTAAAGAATCTGAGCGTGCCCGCAGTGGTCACGCCCCAACCCAGTATCGGGATGGTAAACAGTATCTCACCAGGTGTAAGAAAGGGCAGTGGAAGAGCGGCAAGCACAAATGGAAGCGCAATCAATGATCGTTTGATTGTGAAGCCGACCCCCAATCGAGCGAGTGAGGCTAACACCACAATAATCAGGAGCAGCAAAGCATAAGCTATCCATGCCCCCTCCGGCAGCGTTACTGCGGTGAGGATAAAAAGGATGGCTACCAGAATTTTCACGCGTGGGTCCAATTGATGAACCCACGCGTCCCTTGGTCGATATACGTCAAGCAGACTTACATGCATTTTGTGAGGCTCAGCCCTCCGCGTGCACCACCCGGCGCCCCATGAACCAGGCCAGCGTAAAAACAATCAGCGTGCCCGCTAAAACAGCCGCGATCGTCGTCGCCACTGGATTTTGAATGAATGGCACCGTGTAATCAGGCAGGATCGAATAGAGCGGATCTAACGCTCTGTCCAGGAAACCGCGCTGCCCGGCGATGAATTCTAGACCATCAGGCTGCGCTGATGCCAGGGGCGAAAATGCAGCTACAAGCAGGGCGATGAACAAACCAGCCAGCACAAATGCCGAAGTCAACCGCCCGGGCGCCTCTTCACCGGCGGTTAGCACCTCCGGGCGTGTCGCTTGAAGAAGGGTCACCGCTCCGCTCGTGATGAGCCCTTCCCCAAGACCGATCAGGGCATGGACACCAGCCATCGCCGGCAGTCCGATCACCAGTGGTGAAGTACCCGAAACGGCCAATTCAATTGCAGTTGCAATAGCGCCTACCTCTACCGAAAGCCAAGCCGCCGCAAATGACGCTGCGATGCGCGCCGTTCCACTGCCGCCTGCCAGGCGATTCAGAGAACGGTACACCAAGTAGCCGGTAAACGCGGTGAGAACCCCCATATTCAAGATATTCCATCCAAGGGCCAACAGTCCGCCATCCTGGAAGAGAAAGGCCTGAACCCCAATCACTGCGGTCATGATCAGCGTTGCCGCCCAGGGACCCAATGCGATCGCAGCCAATGCACCACCAAGCAGATGGCCTGATGTGCCGGCAGCCACCGGGAAGTTAATCGCCTGAGCCGCAAATATGAATGCGGCTAAGACTCCCATCAGTGGCACCTGCCGTTCGCCAAGCTGCCTGCGGGTCTGACGAAGTGCCACGCCGATGACAATCACTGCGAGCAACCATCCAACAACGGAGACCCATGTCGCCAGAAAACCGTCAGGGATGTGAAGTGGTGTTGGTGATGGAAGCATGATCCTGCTCCTATTCTTTGAATGAGTCAGTCTGTAGCGATCTCTCGTTCACATTCAGGACAGATCCCTTGTAAGGTTAGATGGTGGTGATCGATGTGAAAACTGGTCTTGGTGGCTACCGTCTCGGCCAATTGCTGGATCAGCTCGGCGTCGAGATCCATCACTCGTCCACAATGTGTGCACAGCAGATGGCCATGCGGGTTTTCGGGGTCACGCAGCGCGAAACGCATCGGCTCAGATTGAGCGTCGAGCATGTCGACCAACCCAGCCTCATGCAGCGTCTCCACCGTACGGTAGACCGTCGCCAGATTTAATCCGGGCAATCGTTCCGACGCATGTTCATGTACCTGTTGAGCGGATAGATGCCCATCCATATGAGCGATCGTCTCGAGGATGATGGTGCGTTGCGCGGTGACCCGGTACCCCCGGGCGCGCAGCTTGGCAGCTAACCGTTTGCCACACGACATATGCAAATCCTTGTATTTGCGAATATTTGCAAGAGGATAGCATACGAGGAAGATCAGGTCAAGGGATTGGAAAGCAAAGAT
>JASFLN010000233.1:0-4058 GCA_050118075.1 Anaerolineales bacterium | reverse complement strand
GTTCTGGAACGACCATTTCAACATTTCAGTCGACAAAGGTTTTGGTTGGGCGCTTAAAGTAGTGGATGATCGTGAGGTGATCCGCAAACATGCCTTCGATTCATTTCACGACCTGCTCTCAGCTTCAGCACATTCGCCGGCTATGTTGGTTTATTTAGATAACCAGGCAAATGATAAACGCGCGCCAAATGAGAACTATGCCCGCGAGCTGCTTGAACTGCACACGCTTGGAATAGACGGCGGATATACACAGGATGACATTGTCGATCTTGCACGCTGTTTAACGGGTTGGTCTGTCAAAGAACACTTCTGGAGGGGGCAGTTTAGGTTCGATGGGGATCGCCATGATTCCGGGATCAAGAATGTACTTGGCATGCGCATTCAACCCGCAGGGGAAAGGGAAGTTGAGCAGATTTTATCTCGTTTATCGGGTGATCCGGAAACGGCGAGGCGAATTTCGGTGAAGATGGTGCGTCGATTCTTGTGCGATGATCCAGAGCGTGAATCACCACAGTGGGTCCATCGTTTGGTTCAAGTATATAAAGTCACGCGAGGAAACATCAACGCGATGCTGCGAAAACTATTGCTGGATGGCATTGCCAGAGATACCTCACTGCTGAAGATGAAATACAAGCGACCGGTGGATTTCATCGTCTCCTCGCTGAGGATTGTGGGTGCGGAAACAGATGCTGGTCTTGTGCTGCAGCGCTTCTTGACCCGCATGGGCCAACCGACCTTTGCATGGCCGATGCCCGATGGTCCACCCGATAAAGCGAACAAATGGAACTCGAACCTTGCCCCGCGATGGGAGTTCAGTTTTCAGCTGATGGCTGGTCTAATTGATGGGACGAATCCAGGATCATTAGTTCCAAATCTAATCAGTGACCGTGGCTCTCCCGAGGAGTTCCTTTCAGCAGCAAGCCTTTACCTGCTCGGTCGTCAGTTTCCAGGGCCGGTCGGTGCTGACCTGACAGGTGAGCTGGGTGATCTGATTGATATGGAACATGGTGCACAGCTTGATGCTGTGATTGCAGGCTTGCTTGCAGCACCTCAATTTCAATTTCGATAGGTGTCAGGAGTGATTCCATGCGTCTTGGGTACGATCTCCAAACAATGCTAAAGGCAGCCAGGTTGCAGGGGGTTGATGCCATGCTGGAACACCCTTGGCCAGTCCGATTGCCACGTATATCGTTTGCACCCCAGGGGTTTGGACCCAAAGGTGATGTGCTCGTCGTGGTCTTTCTGCGCGGTGCGGCAGATGGCTTGAACATCGTCGTCCCTCATGGGGATGACAATTACTATCAGGTTCGCCCAACACTGGCCATCGCAAGACCGGATGACAGGAAAGTTGAACCCGCTCAGCGCGTGGAGGATCTGGACGGTTTTTTCGGTCTGCACCCCAGCCTGCACGCGCTGATGAGCGCGTGGGACGCCGGGCGCCTGGGTTTCATCCATGCTTGCGGCTCGCCTGAAGATTCACACTCACATTTCCGGGCCATGGAGTTCATGGAGCGAGGTGTCGTGCAGGATGTAGGTCCGGCATCCGGTTGGCTTAACCGCCACCTTGCGGTCTTGGATACGGAAAATCAGTCACCGTTGCGTGGTCTTGGGTGGGGTGAAGCGGTGCAGAGGAGTTTGCAGGGTGCCGTTCCGGTAATGGCGCTTTCGTCGATATCGGATGCTCATATGGGCGGGAACAAGGTAGCTGCGGATATATTCCGACGTGCACTCAGTTTGCTTTATCAACCCGGTTCTGAACTGTCTTTAATAGGGATGGAGACGCTTAATATAATTTCAGCCCTGGAGCAGATCGATCCCAGCCGATATATACCCGATGGTGATTTCGCCTACCCGGAGACTGAATTTTCACAAGGCTTAAAGCAAATTGCGATGTTGATCAAGGCGGAAATTGGTCTCGAAGTGGCAGCAATAGACCTGGGAGGCTGGGACACCCATTTCGCGCAAGGTGGCACGGATGGGCATATGCCGGCGCTGCTGGAAGATCTGGGTCGTGGACTGGCCGCGTTCCATGCGGATCTTGAGACGGTCATCGATCGCGTCACCGTGGTGGTCATGACTGAATTTGGTCGCAGAGTCGCTGAGAATGCCAGCCTGGGGACCGATCATGGTCATGGGAGTGTGATGCTGCTGCTGGGTGGAGGTGTTCGTGGTGGTCGCGTATACGCCAATTGGCCGGGGTTAGAGCGAGATCAGCTTTTCGGACCTGGAGATCTGCAAGTCACCATTGATTACCGGGACGTACTTTCAGAGATCCTTCAGTTGCGCCTGGGTAATCATCATCTCCAGAATATCTTCCCAGGCTTTGAATCCAGCGGACTAAGTCTTGTTCATGCTCGCGATTTCTAATCAAGGTATTTTGCACAAAGAAAAAAAGCCTGCTTCAGGGAGCAGGCTTTTTATTCAATGGTTGTGTTACTCAACCTGTCAACTTGATACCTCGAAGATGATCGGTTCGGCTTGGGGGAGTTCTCCATTTGCCCCTAGTGTGAGCTCACCATTGATCAATACGGTTCCGTCGGAAGCGACTTCAAGCATGCCAATGAATGTTCCACTGACATTCTGGAATCCTGCCACCAAGCCCGTACCTGTCAGGTCAGCTGCGCCACTCTCATCGATCGGACCCATCAGCGTGATCTGAGTCTCACCATTCTCTGAGGTAAAAGTCAATTCGACGGTACCCTCAGATTGATTGACTTCGACGTTAGTCTTCTCGCCGAGTGCAACATAGTTTTTGTGATTGGCTTTGTCGTATGTCACAGTAAGATTCACCGGTGCACTGCCTGAAATTGGCTGGGCGGTCGGGGATTGGATGATCACTTCTGGTGTAGGTGTCGATGTGGGGCCAGGGTTTGCGTTATAGAATCCAGCGTCGACATCCACATTGCTGGCAGGACCGATCGTAACGACATCGGTCCAACCCATATCGTTGCTCCCGGGGTAGATATCGCTATCCCTTGTATCATCTTGGATGGCATCTTTCTCGGTGATGGCGAAGCCGGTTGGCGGTGTGAACCTCAGGCTATAATCTCCAGCTGGCAGGTTGGGAAATTGATAATGACCATCCTTGTCGCTGGTTGTCGTCGCCTGGAGGTCGGTGCCTTCTGCATCGTATAGGGCGATATCAACATTTCCAATTGAGCTCTCACCTTCGTCCTGGATGCCGTTCATGTTCTCGTCATTCCAGGTATAGTCCCCGATTGAGAAATTGGCTTGTGGAGTGCAAGCAGCCACAAATAATCCGGCCGTGATTAGAACCGTGATGTTATATCTACGCAGAATTTTCAAGACTCCTCCTTGAGCGATTGCTCCGAATTTGATGCTAAAAACGAAATCAAAAATGTGGATATAACTTATCCAATTTATCATTATTTCGCATGGTATTCAACCGGACCGAGGTGCTAGATCCCCATCAATCAGCCATTAGCTCATAAAGCTAACTTTATAAGCTCGCTGATTGGTTGAGTGATGGGTTTATCTAGTCGTTATTGTTATTTTGGAAAACGAACGTTATGGGACATATCTAACATGCCAAAATGCGAAATCGTCAAAGCGGCCGGAAAGATCGTAGGTCATCGAGGAGCGTACGTAGAGCGCAAAATTACCAAATGAGCGTGAGTAGGGTGGATCCTGGACATAGCCGACGGATTCACCATTGATGTATATATAGAACTGATCACGGTAAGCAAATAATCCGATTCGATTTTCCGCACCGGGCCCCTGATGGATCGCTTGGGAGGGTGACCAGCCGGTAATTTCGCGTGGGCTGGTGTCTGTCCGGTGCAGCCTTAATCTCCAATGACCATCGCAGGAAATTTCTAACGCGTAGCCCCCATCGGCGGATTCTTCGTCGATGCGAATGGCCATCCCGACCGAGTCTTTATCGATGCAGTCCCCATTTATTGCGGTCACCTCCGCGTAGAGGTTACCTGACGGGCGTCCCAGCCAGGACCACCAGGTGTAGATTTCTTCAGGTCGATAATCCAAACCGATCAGTTCCCCGTCCAATACACGATAGGCAGCCGCATCGGGTGCGTCGT
>JASFLN010000232.1:0-4067 GCA_050118075.1 Anaerolineales bacterium | reverse complement strand
GATAGTTCACCCCCAGCGCAGGATACTCGTTCTTGATCGCGTTATATGCATGCGGATCGGTGGTGACGATGAGTTCAAATTCATACTTTGCAAATGAAGCGCCGTTTTTTTCTGCCATGACTTCAAACAATCCGCGTTCCCCGGCTAAGCGTTGTGAATCCCCGTCGCTGTACTCCTCAGGTCCAAGGATGCCGAAGTCGACACCGAGGGCGTTCAGTATTTTCGCGAATGCTACAGCTGTCTTCTGTACTCGTGCGTGGTAAGAGGCAAAATCACCGACAAACCAGAGCACTTCGACCGGTTGCTTGTGCTTGGCCATGACGGGTATTTCGAAATCAAGTTCGCTCGTCCAGGCTGCACGTTTTTTCTGCGATTCACCCATCGGGTTCCCGTAGCGCTGGGTCTTCTCCAGAGCATCTTGCAGTTCAACGGGGACATTTCCGGCAAGCAAGAGTTCTTCCTTGGCCCTCGTCATCAATCCTTCCGTGACTTGTATCTGCGCCGGGCAAACCTCCGTACATGCCTGACAGGATACGCACATCCAGACACTGTCCTGCTCAATAACTGCGTCGAACATATCCGCCCTGAGCGCGGCGATCATCCTGCGCGGCGGATAATCCATCCACAAACCGAGTGGACAGATGCCGCTGCACGAGCTGCACTGCAGGCATGAGCGGATCCGCTCGCCGCCTTCTTCATGTAATAAACTGTCAAAGAAGGTGCGGCTGAACATCACAGATTGAGGAACTTCGGTTGTGGTCATCGTGACGCCTCCTAAGTTGTGCTCGATTTCCTCAATACGGGCATGGAAATTTGCGGGTGCAAGTATTTCGCAAGCGGGTCCCCATCCACGTATCCAGGGAACCAACTCGTACAGATCTACTACTTCGGCTGTCCACTCGATTCCACCACCCGGTAGGTCGATGATTTTTTGACCAGGAACCCAGATACTTCGTCTTACTCTGCGAGCTGCGGCCGGGTCAAGGAATCTCAAGCGGACCTCGGTCGCTTCGTTCCCGTTATCAAACTCCCAGATTGACCCCATCATGGCGTGGACCTGGCCGGGATCAGGTCGTTCAAATTTCTGGGTCGTCAGAGTCGCATCCAGTATCCTTTCCACATTGAAGATGTTGACTTGCTCGCTGTCGGAGTCCCGGGCGACAAAAAAGACTCTCTCAGTCAACAGCGCAGGTTCGAATAGGTACGGTTCAACGACCCTCTCTTCGACAATCGAACTGCCGTATCTCTGGTACGTGATTCGGAGCGCAATTCCTTCGATCCATGCCTGGAGCAGAGTCTCCCAGAGCCTGGCATTTTCCAGATTAGGGAGCTGAGTCTTCCTGATCCCTTCCAACACCCCGATCATTTCACCGGCTTCTGGATCCTGGAGCGCAAGCGAGAGCTTCTCGAGCGCGTAAAAGAGCATCGGTGGCAGCTGCCCCTGGCGCTGAAGCATCCTGCGCAGGGCGAGATAAAGCAGAAGCGATTCGCTCCTCGACAGCCGGATACTGGTAAGGTAGTTTTTTCGATCGATTCGAAAACGATGCTGATCTTCCTGGATGGGGACTTCACAGCTCAGCTCGTTGACATCCCGCCACACAGTCGTGCGATGTACACCAAGGATCTCCGCCAGCTCGGCGACCGTATAGCCACATTCCGAACTCAAGAGGATTTCCTCAATGCGCTGGAGTCGTGAAGCTTTATTCATGCTTCGGTTCACGCAGATCACACTCCAAGCGTCCGCCGGCAGTCGCCCATCTAGTAGCCAGCATATCGCGTGACTGTTGCAGGAAGTGCAACAACACCACGAAGCGCTGAGATTTTCTTACCTCAGGTAGAGTGGTGGGTGGGAGGTTGCGTTGTCAGGCAGATTCGATGTTGAGGTAAAAAGAAGTTGAGGCAGGACAGGGTTTTTTTAGGATGGGGGAAGAGAGGTCCTGTCTGGGCACAACTGCCAAGAGACACCCATGAGCCTATATGAATATCTTAACGATATCCCAATTCTAGAGTCTAGTGACAGTTATCACAACTAGGTTATGTGTCGAGGAGAAGGTATTCATCACTTCAAGCAAGCGTAAAGCTCACTGCGGCTATAAGTATCCCTCCAGCATATGACCGACCTCCGCCATTGAAAACACAGGACCGTCCACACAGATTAGCTGCTCGCCAAGGTTGCAGCGGCCGCATTTCCCGATCCCACAATGCATGCGTGCTTCGAGGGTAACATAGCCCTGTGACGGCTTGAACCCGAGTTCGGCCAAACTCTTGGCCACGAAATAGATCATGATCGGTGGGCCGCAGGTGATCGCGACAGTATCCTGTGCCGAAGGGGATATTGAATCAAGCAGCTCGGTGATCAATCCAACATCATGCCCCCACCCCTCATCCGCTTCATCCACGGTCAAGTGCAGGTCGGTCTCGGGTGCACTCCGCCACTGCTCGAATTCTTCTGTGAAGATCATCAGCGAAGGATTTCTAGCTGCCCATAAGATCCTCAAATGGCCATAACGCTCACGGTCGGTCAGTATCGAGTTAATCACGGGTCTCAGCGGTGCACCCCCGATGCCACCGCCCAAGACGATGATATCCTTCCCCTCGAACTCATGCATCGGGAAACAATTCCCGAGTGGACCGCGCACCCCAACCCGGTCACCCACCCCGAGTTCATGCAGCGCAGTCGTCACGCATCCAAGTCGTTGAACGGCGAATTCAAGTTCTCCTTCTTGAGAGGAAATCGAGGCGATACCAAATGGAGCCTCGCCAACACCATATGCAGATAGAAACGCGAATTGCCCTGGGCGATGCTCCTGGAAGGCCTCCCAACCGCCGTTCTCCATCGCTACCGTGAAAAGTTTGATCTCATCGGCAATATCTCGAACTGCGGCAAGCCTTCCAGCATAAGGGAGCATCGCATTGGAGCCATAATCAGTCATCAGGAAGCCCCTTCTCTTTCTGCGAGTGCGTGCATCACCTCTGTGATGTCGATATTCACGGGACACAAATCAACACAGCGACCACAACCTGTGCATCCTGTCTCTCCATACTGTTCTTCATAGTAGTAGAGTTTGCAAAGGAAGCGGTTTCTTAAGCGTTCCCCCTTCTCTGCCCGTGGGTTATGCCCACCAGCTATCATCCGGTAACCTGGTCGGGCGCAGCTATCCCAAACACGAATGCGCTCGAAAACAGCCCCCCCGTTATCCGTCGGTAGACGTTCATCTCGAACATCGAAG
This sequence comes from Anaerolineales bacterium, assembly GCA_050118075.1. Lineage (GTDB taxonomy): Bacteria > Chloroflexota > Anaerolineae > Anaerolineales > E44-bin32 > E44-bin32. Next base: position 837 of record JASFLN010000232.1, on the reverse strand, counting down.
CACCTGCAGGTTGGGCAAACGTAAGCACATAATCTACAGCTCATACACCGCTCTGACATCACCTGCCAATAACGATCATCAAAATGCTCGACCAACTGCTCTCGATCAGGCAGCTCCCAACCTGGCTGATAATCATATGCAGGCAGATCCTTTTCCCATGGATCCAATGTCATTGCAGCGAACAGTTCAGCCCCCCGCTCGGTTACAGCGTCCACAATGTAACCGCCTTCCGTGCGATGCAGCAGCAAGTCCACATGCTCCCGTTCGTCAGGTGCACCCCCCATCGTTGTGCAGAAGCATGAGTCCATCATCGTTTCACAGGCTATGCCGATCAAAGTCGTTTGCTGCCTACGGTGGGCGTAGTAGGCATCCACGGGTTCCTGCTCGATGAAGAGGGCGTCCAGAGAGCGCAGCCCACGTGCATCACATGGGCGAACACCGAAGACGACACGTTCAGTGCCGGGGATGGTCTCCACAATCTGGTAATCCAGAACCCGAGCATCCCCTTCCTCATTCTGGAGTGGAAGAATTTCGAGCAGTCGCTCAGTAGGTGGAAAGAATATTTCTTTGGCAGATAACGTTGGCCTGCCATAATCCCATTCGACCTGTCCTGAGTTGGAGATCGGCCGGTAAAAACAGCGCTCACCTTCTCTAACGGGGGCGATCAGCTGATATTTATCAGCGATTTGATCCAGCAGGGTTTCGAGTCGGTCGGTGGGTATGAATTTCATGAAACCACCTCCTCGCCTCTCAAGATCGTGACCAATGGTGAACCACCCGGATCAAATCCAGCTCGATGACCGAAACTCTCTTCAATGACTTCCGCTAATTTTTGGT
>JASFLN010000231.1:0-4079 GCA_050118075.1 Anaerolineales bacterium | reverse complement strand
ATCCCGCACCTTCGGCTTTTTCCATCGCAAGCACAACACCCCAAGCTCCGAGGTTGGTCATCGCGTAGGCCATCAGGTAGAAAAGTGCCCCACGCACAGCTTCACCGGCAACCTCCGGCACTGCCGCAGCAGGTATCGCCATGAATATGTAACCTGCGTGAGCGATGCTAGAGTAGGCCAACATGCGTTTGATGTTGGATTGTGCGATGGCGGCCACGTTCCCCCAGGTCATCGTGAGCGCCGCAATCCACATGGTCACCGGTCCCCAAGTTGATGCTGCCGCCGGGAACGCTGCGATGAGAACGCGCAACAGCGCTGCAAAACCACCTGCCTTTGCACCCACAGACATGAACGCCGTGACCGATGTAGGTGCACCAACATACACATCAGGCGTCCACATGTGGAACGGAACCGCTGCGACTTTGAAACCGAGACCAACGAGTAGAAGTGCGCCGCCGACCAGCGCCAGCGTAGGTGTGGTTGCTGCGCGGGTGACAACCTCAAAAACACCTGAAAGAGAGGTGGTTGTGGCTGCACCAAATATCAGAGCAATGCCGTAGACCATAAAACCGGAAGCAAATGCACCCAGGATGAAATATTTAAGAGCTGCCTCTTCCGAGACAGGTTGAGGGCGGGCGAATCCCGAAAGGATATAGAGCGGGATGGAAAGCAGCTCGAGCGAGATAAAGATCACGATCAAATCGCCCGCCATCGACATCAGCATCATGCCGCTGATGCTGAACATCAGCAACGTGTAATACTCGCCGCGCTCGATCCCCCGTCTGCGCAGGTAATCAAACGCCTGCGCAATCGCGATCAACCCTGCACCTAGAAAAAGGATCTGCAGGAAGGATGAAAACCCATCCAACAGGAGCATGCCGCCGAACAATGCCCGCGACTGGCCAAAATTAAGGATCGCTGCAATCACGGCAGCAAAAAGCCCCAGGGCAGCCAGGCTGGCAGTAATGCTCTTGCGATCGTCTGGGATGAAGAGATCTACGATGAGTAAGATCGTCGCCCAACCTGCGACGATGAGCAGCGGTAGGATCGAGAGAAGATCTTCTAGAAGCATCGCTTATCGCACCACCATGCTCGCTGTCCCCAGAACAGACACGAGCTTATCAACGGAGGGAGCCATCAGACTGAAGAACGGTTTCGGATAGAGACCGATCCAGAAGATAAACACCAGCAGCGGGACCAGCGTAGCGATCTCGCGCCAATTGAGATCTTTGAGGTTTCTATTTTCTTCCTTGTCAACGGGCCCAAGGAACAACTTCTGGAACATGAAAAGCATATAGATTGCTGCCAGGATGACACCCGCAGCGGCAAAGGCAGCGTATAAGTTGGACCCTATCGCTTCCGATCCAAATGCTCCAAGCAGGATCGTGAACTCACCAACAAAGCCGTTCAAGCCCGGCAAGCCCATGGACGACAGGGTGACAATCAAGGTCAACGCACCATAGATCGGCATGATTTTCCAGAGACCACCAAATGCGTCCATATCTCGCGTATGCCGGCGCTCATAGATCATGCCCACGATGATGAACAACGCCCCCGTGCTCAAACCATGGTTCACCATCTGCAAGATCCCACCCTGGATACCCTGTGGATTCAACGCAAACAATCCAAGCACGACAAAACCCAGGTGGCTGACGGAGGAGTAAGCGACCAGCTTCTTGACATCTTGTTGAGCGTATGAGACCGCCGCGCCGTACAGGATCCCGATCACTGCAAGCAGGGCCATATATGGCGCTAGCTGAACCGCCGCTTGTGGGAAGAGCGGGATGTTGAAGCGCACGAAACCATATGTGCCCATCTTCAGTAAAACGCCTGCCAGGATCACAGAACCAGCCGTCGGGGCCTCAACGTGTGCATCGGGAAGCCACGAGTGCAGCGGCCACATGGGAACCTTGATCGCAAAAGCGGCTGCAAACGCCAGGAACAACCAGGTCTGAATGTTGCCCGGGATGTTGGCTGAAGCGACCAGATCGGGCACCGCGAAGGATTCGAAGTTGATACCCAACCAAAGGATGGCCAGCAGCATGAGAATCGAGCCCGCCATTGTGTAGAGGAAGAACTTGATCGCAGCGTAAACCCGGCGTGGACCACCCCAGATTCCGATCAGGAAATACATGGGCACCAGTGTGAATTCCCAGAAGATGTAGAACAAGAACAGATCCTGTGCCAGGAATACACCGACCATGCCGACTTCGAGCAGCAGGAAGAAGACCATAAATTCCTTTACTCGCTCTTCAATCGCTGTCCAAGTCGACAAGATGGAAATGGGCGTGAGCAGTGTGGTCAGCAGCACGAGCAGCAGGCTCAATCCATCGACCCCAAGGAAATATTCGATCTGCACACCCGCCAGTGAAAACCAGGATCTGCGCTCAACCATTTGCAGTGCAGCCGATGTCCGATCGAACTGAGCGAGCAGCACCAGCGAGATGGCAAACGTAGCCAAAGAGGCCCCCATTGCAATCCAACGCACCGCTGTTTCGCGCCCCTTGGGAACAAATAGGATCACCAGCACACCGACCAGCGGTGCGAAGGTCACCAATGTAAGCAGAATATTCGAAAAGTCCATAGATCCATCCTCAGCCTATTATCCGAAGATAAAGTAACTTAATACCAGCAGACCACCGACCAGTACTGCCAGCGCGTAATTACGAACATACCCGGTCTGCAAACTGCGCAGGCGTACCGCAGCACCTTGTGTGACAGCCCCAAGGCCGTTGGCTACTGCATCGATCACACGCAGGTCGAAGGCTGTCGCCAACCATCGACTTCCGTTCTGATAGATCGCGCCCAACACCCGGTCGTGAAACCAATCATGCCAGAAGCGCCAATCGATCGTGTCAGCAAAGAACCACGCCAACCGCACATAGGTGCGCACGAAGAGCACATCATACAATTCATCGACCCACCATTTATTTTCCATTCCAACAAAAACGGGTCCAAGGATCGAGCGCAATGGGTCGGATTCGCCCACTTCCATCGTTTTCCGCCCGTAAAGCAACCAGGATACACCAATCGCGATGAGTGCCAGGACGGTGGAGATCAGCGCAACCTGGATATTGAACTCGGTCACATGGGCGTGAATGCTGTGCTCTAACCAATCGGTGAGGGCATGAACTCCGGGTAGATTCAGCCCGCCGCCGACAATCGCCAGCCCGGCGAGAATCATCAGTGGGACCGTCATGACGGGCGGATTCTCTGTGGCATGCGCAGCCGCTTCACTGCGTGCCTTCCCGAAGAAGACCATCAAGATCTGGCGTCCCATGTAGAAAGCGGTGAAGAACGCCGCTACCGCGAGCAAAATATACACCACCGAGTTTTCCATGCTCGCATCTGCCAGGATCTCGTCTTTGGAGAAAAAGCCTGCCAGGGGAGGTAATCCCGCCAATGCCAATGCACCGATCAGGTACACCCAGTAAGTGATCTTCATACGCGAACGCAGTCCACCCATATTACGCATATCTTGTGGGTCGAACGGTTCATCCTGATGTTCACCTGCATGTTCAATGTGGTGATGTCCATGCTCCACACCCTGGATCACGGAGCCGGAGGAAAGAAACAATAAGGCCTTGAAGAACGCATGGGTGACAAGGTGGAACATCCCGGCGACATAAGCCCCGATACCCACTGCGGCCATCATGAATCCCAGCTGACTGATCGTGGAATAGGCCAGCACGCGTTTGATATCGAATTGACCCACCGCGATCGTCGCTGCAAACAGAGCCGTCGCCGCGCCAACAAATGCGACTAGATTCGCGGAACTATGAGCCACTTCAAAGAGCGGACCACTGCGGGCGATCATGTAAATGCCGGCTGTGACCATGGTCGCAGCGTGGATCAACGCCGAGACCGGGGTTGGGCCTGCCATCGCATCAGGCAGCCAAACGAACAAGGGCAGTTGAGCTGACTTCCCCGTGGCGCCCAACAGCAGGAACAGTGTGATCGCGGAGACGACCGCAAGATTAGCCATGCCGTGGGATTCAACCCAATGGAAAACTTCGTCGAACTGTAAGCTTCCGACCGCTCCAAAGATCAAGAACATCGCGATCAGGAAACCGAAATCG